>NZ_JACJOR010000465.1:0-14876 GCF_014695615.1 Leptolyngbya sp. FACHB-711 | reverse complement strand
TGCTGAGTGTAAAGCGATGGTCGAGCGCGATGTCACCAAGATGGCAGACGACGACTTCTCACCCACCTTCATGCGAAATGCGACCGCCTTTGGGGCTTCCCCCCGGATGCGCTTCGATATTGTGTTGAACAACCTGTCGGGTCTTGCCTGGACGACCAAAGAAATTAAAATGACCAGCGACGGCACACCCTGGCGTCCTCTGGTTCACGCGCTAGATATTGCTAAGGCTCTGATCTGCACGCTGGAAGCCCCCCGCGACATTGTTCACAATCAAATCTTCAACGTGGGCGATACCGCCAATAACTACCAGGTAAGAGAGATTGCCGAAATTGTTGCAGATGTCTTTAAGGGCTGCGCCGTCAGCTTTGGCAACAACGGTTCAGACAACCGCAGCTATCGGGTATCCTTCGAGAAAATCAACACCCAGCTTCCTGGCTTTAAGTGTGAGTGGAATGCCCAGCGCGGCGCACAGCAGCTTTTTGACGTGTTCAGCCAAATCGACATGACTCAAGAAATCTTCGAGTCGAGAGGGTTTACTCGTCTGAAGCAGTTGGAATACCTGATTCGCACTCAGCAAATTGACAAAGATTTCTTCTGGAGCAAGTAATGATTTTTACCGAAACAAAGCTAAAAGGCGCATTCATCATTGACCTGGAACTGCGCGAAGACAATCGCGGTGCTTTTGCCCGGACTTTCTGTGCACAAGAGTTTGAAGCTCACGGGCTAAAGCCGACCGTTGCTCAGTGCAACCTGTCTTACAACTACAAGGCGGGAACCCTGCGCGGTATGCATTATCAGGTTGCTCCTGCCTGTGAAACGAAGCTGGTTCGCTGCACGAAGGGCGCAATCTATGACGTGATTATTGATATGCGCCCCGATTCGCCGACCTATATGCAGCACATCGGCGTGGAACTCACGGAAGAAAACCATCGTGCGCTATATGTTCCAGAGATGTTTGCTCACGGCTATCAGGCACTCACCGATGGGGCTGAAGTGACTTATCAAGTGGGCGAGTTCTACACTCCCGGCTATGAGCGGGGACTTCGGTACAACGATCCTACCTTTGGGATTCAGTGGCCCATGCCTGTAACGGTCATTTCGGAGAAAGATGCAAACTGGGCACTGTTTGAACCAGTTCCCGTTTAGGGTTAATTTCTTTGAGCCAGATGGGTGTAAGTTAGGGTCTTTTGTTCCTGCTACACCCGTCTAAGCAAGAGGATGAGGGGCGATCGCATCTGGACGAACTGACAATTTTCTGATTTCTCTAGGATGTTTCATGAAGATTAGTGTTATTCTCCCGTGTTATAACGGTGCTGCAACGATCGCAGTTCAGTTAGAAGCACTGGTAAACCAGCAATGGGGTGGCGAGTGGGAGCTAGTTGTGGTGAACAATGGCTCCACGGATGATTCCATGAAAATTGTTGAGCAGTATCGCGATCGTCTTCCTGATCTAAAAATTGTTCAGGCTCACGATTTTTCAAAACCCCGGCTTGGCGTAGCGCATTCCTACAATACAGGCGTAAAAGCAGCTTCAGGAGACGCATTTTGCTTCTGTGAAGCAGATGATGAAGTCTCTCCCAGTTGGTTAGCGGCAATGGCGGAAGCACTCTGTCTTTATGACAGTGTTGCGGGACCATTAGAATACACGAGGTTAAATGAACCCTGGCTCGTTGCAGCCTGTAATTACGGCAAGTGGTATCAGTCAGAAGGGTTAATGGACAGCGACATTCCGCATCCTCCCCATCTCCCGTTCTCCTTCGGCTGTAATCTGGGAATGAAGCGTTCGGTGTACGAAGCAGTTGGAGATTTTAATTTGGAAGTCTCTACTGCATGGGATGCTGACTATTGCTGGAGAATTCAGCTTGCAAGATTTCCCTTACACTTCGCTCCAGATGCTGTTGTTCACTATCGCCTGCGTCATAGTTATGCAGCCATGTACCGACAGGCGCAGAACTGGGGATGGGATCATGTACCGCTGCTATTGCGCTACAGCGACCGTTCGTTTGGGTGGTACACCCTACTCAAAGAATTGGTTTCGATGTCTTCCTACTTAGTAAGTGGCATCAAACTGTATTTAATGAGTACGTTTAATATCCGGCGTGGCAGGGGTGGCTTTGCGCTTTGGTGCTGGGGGATGGGATTCAAGATTGGCTACATCAAGAGCCTTCTCGCGAATGACTTATTGCCTGCCCTGTTTTCCAAAGAGCGATCAAGTGTCCTCAAACCCGCATTCCCCCGCATGGTTCGACCAAGAGCCTAACCAGAAATTGATGATTGGCTACCTCAACAGGGGCCTGGAATAAAGGTCAAGCAAAACGTTTTGTTTTAGATTTATAGGGAGTTTTTGAATGTTTATTGTTGATACTGCTTTGCAAGCACGCGCTGAAGCTGGAAATCCTGTTCGTGTTGCGATGGTTGGCGCAGGCTTCATGGGGCGTGGGATTGCGAATCAAATTGTGAATTCTGTTCCGGGAATGGAACTGGTTGCGATTTCCAACCGCAGCCTGGATGGTGCAAAGCGGGCTTACACCGAAGTAGGTATTGAAGATGCACGGGTGGTCAATACCGTTGCCGATCTAGAAGCTACGATTGCCCAGGGCAAATATGCCGTTACCGACGATGCCTTGTTGCTCTGCCGTGCCGAAGGCATCGATGCGATTGTGGAAGTCACGGGCGCGATCGAGTTTGGTGCTCATGTGGTGCTGGAAGCATTTGCTCACAAAAAGCACGTTATTCTGATGAACGCTGAGCTGGACGGCACGATCGGACCCATTCTGAAGGTATATGCCGATAAAGCGGGCGTGATTCTTTCTGCCTGCGACGGCGATCAGCCCGGTGTGCAGATGAACCTTTATCGGTTTGTCAAGAGCATCGGACTCACCCCACTGCTCTGCGGCAATATCAAAGGTCTGCAAGACCCCTACCGCAACCCCACCACGCAGGAAGGCTTTGCCAAGCAGTGGGGACAAAAAGCGCACATGGTGACGAGCTTTGCCGATGGAACGAAGATTTCCTTTGAGCAGGCGATCGTGGCGAATGCAACTGGCATGACTGTCGCCAAGCGCGGGATGTATGGCTATGACTTCAATCGTCACAAGGACGAACTGGTTGAGCGATTCAACCTCAAGTACACCGGACATATCGACGACTGCACCAAAATGTATGACGTCGACCAATTAAAAGAGCTGGGCGGCATTGTGGATTATGTGGTTGGGGTTCGTCCGGGTCCGGGTGTGTTTGTGTTCGCAACCCACGATGACCTCAAGCAGCAGCACTACCTGAACCTTTACAAGCTGGGCGAAGGTCCGCTGTACAGCTTCTACACGCCCTATCACCTCTGCCACTTTGAAGTTCCGCTGTCGGTTGCCCGCGTGGTCCTGTTTAAGGATGCAGTCATGGCTCCGATCGCCGGTCCGAAGGTCGATGTAATCACCACTGCCAAGATTGACCTGAAGGCAGGCGAAACGCTTGATGGTTTGGGCTATTACATGACCTACGGCGAATGCGAAACCGCTGAAATCACGCAGAAGCAGCGGCTCCTGCCGATCGGCTTAGCAGAAGGATGCCGTTTGAAGCGAGATATCCCCAAAGACCAAGCGTTGACCTACGACGATGTGGAACTGCCAGAAGGTCGTCTGTGCGACAAGCTGCGAGCAGAGCAAGATGCCTACTTTGCTCCAGTGAAAGAAGCCGTTGCAGTTTAATGCTGGATTGACAAGGCGTTGCATGGCATATGGAAATTAGTTTGAACGTCTAATGCTCTAAGTGTCGCGGAAGCTAAGTCAGTTCTCGAAGCAGAGTTACAGATTGGTAGGGGCAGTTCACGAGCTGCCCTTACAGATTTTTATTACGGTAAGTGATTGCGACAGAACCAGTTTTCAACTGGAGACACTGCATAAAGTTATCTATTGAAGTTTAGTTCCAAGCTATCTTAAATATTGTGAGTAAGATAGTGCTTTAATTGATATTAAAATCCGGTAAATCAGGGTTGTTTATAGAAGATAGAGTTAGAACTAACTAAACAAACTTATGTTGATAAGGCTTCAACTACTCCTCAGGAGACTAGAGAAGTGATAAGTAGAAGCTACGACAGAAGACATAAGAAAACATAAACCGTTGAACAGATTCAGTTTCATGCAATCTCATATTCCTGATGCTCAGCCGATCGTTGTCGTTTGCTCAGCCGATGAAATTTACGCAATGCCCCTGACAGTGACGATCTACTCAGTACTGTCTAATTTGGCAAGCAAAGCAACGAAAATCCTACTCTTCATTATGGATGGCGGCATTAAAAAAGCAACGAAACGAAAAATTGAATCCTCTCTTCGATCGAATCAATTAGAAATACAGTGGATTCAGATTGATCGGAATCAGTATAAAAACCTGCCGGAACTACGGTATCTCACTGTTGCTGCTTATTACCGTCTCTTGGTCACAGAGGTTTT
Source organism: Leptolyngbya sp. FACHB-711 (assembly GCF_014695615.1). NCBI lineage: Bacteria > Bacillati > Cyanobacteriota > Cyanophyceae > Leptolyngbyales > Leptolyngbyaceae > Leptolyngbya > Leptolyngbya sp. FACHB-711. The sequence goes on along the minus strand of NZ_JACJOR010000465.1, from coordinate 10,431 downwards.
ACCAAAAGAATTCGAAAAAGTAATTTATCTAGACAGCGACATGGTTGTTCTGGGGCCGCTAGAAGAGCTGTGGCAGGTTGAGCTGGGAGACAAACCTGTCTTGGCAATCCGGAATGGATACCCCCATTTATTCTCGCTCGTTCCAGGTTTGAGTAACTATAAGGAACTGGGATTAAATCCTGATTCTTTATACTTCAACAGTGGATTGTTAGTAATTAATCTTCAGAAATGGCGGGAAGATCGCATTGGGGCGAAGGCGCTTGAATTTATTGAACAGAATCGAGCGACGATTCACGATCCTGATCAGGATGCTCTCAATGCAGTTTTAGAAGGGCAATGGGGCGAGCTTGATCCGCGCTGGAATCAAATGCCGCAAATCTATGAGTTTTCTGACTGGAAAGAAAGCCCTTTTGATGATCCAGAAACTTATCAGTCCGTTCTCGATGATCCTTTGATTGTTCACTATGCCATCTCTAAGCCGTGGCATTTGGCCTGCAATCATCCTGCAATCCCTTTATTTGAACATTACCTTGATCAGACTGCCTGGGCAGGTGTCCGAGACACACGACTCAACCTCTTTATAAGGAAGGTAAAGCGAGAAATACGCTCCTGGCGTAACTCACGCAATGAAAACTATGCCTCCTCTTCGCTGCCAAAGACAGCCAGTGAGAGTACGGTGAAAGTCTAATCTCTGCCGTTGACTTATCCTAAGGGTTTCTGCGTCGGCACTCCGATCGCCCTCGGAAACTCGATCGGAGTTGGCTTCTCTTTCTGAATGTGAATACAGTGGCGAACGCTTCCAGTAAAAGGAGTCGTGAAGGCATCAATAAACACCTGCTTACCGCCCAACGGTGCTAAAGCGCGATCGAGGCCAGTTTGTTCTTCGTCTGTCCACTGTCCGCGATAAAGTATCGCCGTGCCTCCCTGCTTCAGGAGCGGCAGCGCATACTCGGCACAAACCGACGCAGCAGAAACCGCCCGAATCAGAGCCAAATCGTATCGATCGCGATAGTTACTCTGTTGTCCGATCGCTTCTACCCGAGCGACCAGGGTTTTGGCGTTCGGCAATTCCAGATGGGCGAGCAGCGTGTCAATAAAAGCAATTTTTTTGCGGGTCGAGTCGAGTAGCGTCATTTGCCAGTGCGGACAAACGATCGCCGCAGGCACACCGGGAAATCCGGCTCCAGTTCCAATGTCGATTACCGTGACGGGGGAACTGCTTCGCATCGCCCTCAAAGCATTTGCATCAGAATCAGTTGAACAAATCCAGGGTTGAATGCCGCGCAGTGAGTCCCAGAGGTGCTTTTCCCAGAATTCTTGCGGCTCGGTAATCCGGGTCAGATTAAGCTGACGATTGCCTGTGAGAATCGCTCGGTAAAGCTGCTGAAATTGCTGCTGCTGTTCTGGGGTGGGCTGCCAGCCGATTGTCTTTTGCCATACTTCAGCGAGTTCTGGCAACGCTGTTTCGTGAGGGGCTTCAATGCTGGATTCCTGCTGGCTCATCCCTGCACAACCGTTTCCTTATCTAGCAGCGATTCTGGATCAGACGCAGCCAGTTCTCCGTGTTGCAGTGTCCAACAGCAATCGGCGATGCCCGCAATTTCACCCGGTTCATGGGAAACAACGAGCAAACTCCATTCGCGCTTTAGCTCTGCTAGCAAAGAAATAAGCTGACGGCGCATTGACCAGTCCAGCCCCGCAGTGGGTTCATCCAGCAGCAGCACCCCAGGCTGACGAATAAGCTGCACCGCAAGGGCAAGACGTCTTTGCTGTCCACCGCTTAGCGATCGAGGTGAAGCCTGAAGCGAAATGTGATCCAGCCTGACGGCTTCTAAAGCGCGATCGATTCGCTCTTTGCCGAGTTCCGGATGACCGAGGCGCAGTTCTTCCAGAATGGTATGTCCGCAAAAGTGCCGTTCGGGAAACTGGAACACCAGTCCGGCAAGCTGCTGAAGCTGATCCGGCGTTAGCTCTTGCTCGCGCCAAAATAGGCTGCCAGAGGTTTTCTTTGCCAGACCCGCCAAAATTTCCAGCAGCGTACTTTTGCCCGATCCGCTCGGACCGACAATTAGCCCAAGCTGCTGCGGAGCCAGTTCAAGCTGAACAGATTTCAGAATCGGGGCAGGGGTGGCTGCCGGATGATAGGTTAAATCTTTAAGATAGAGCATTCACGATCGCGACACGAATGAGGGCTGGGGCAGATTCAACCCGGCAGCATGTTTCCATAGTAGTCGAGGAAGGCAGCGGAAGGGAAAAGCACCACGGAACCTAGCGCGATCGATCGCGTCAAGGCAATTACCTGCCTTTACTCCCCGACTTCACGCTTGGGCGTTACCATAATTCTGAGAAGCGGCACTCGATTTTGTACCTTAGATCACAACTAAATCACATTTTCCAGGTAGACGGATCTGCGGTTAGGCAGTGGCTTGCCTCACTGATTGCCAATTCCTGCTTGAGAAAACGCTTCAATTCGGGGTGATTTGACCTTTTCCGTCCTTTCTTTTCTTAGTCCTCTTTAGTCCTCACTAACGTTTAGACCTACGGTGATTCGCTATGTCATTCTCCTTCCGAGCCAAACCTTCCCGATGGCGGCAGGTCACAGCAGCAGTCGCAGGTACACTGACGCTCACGCTTACAAGCTGGATTAGTCCCGCTCAGGCAGATCCTTTCCGTACTGCAAACCCGCATGAGGTGGGCGATCGAACAGAAGCCGCTTTCCGGTCACTGTTTGAGCAAGGCAACTACCAGCAGGCAGCGCAGCTTTTGCAAAACGCAGAACCGAATGAGCCGCTTGCCTATGCGATGAAAGCTTCCCTTGCTTATATTGATCAGGACTGGGAAGTGATGGGCGACAACGCTCGACTGACCCGCGAAACTGCAGAACGGCTCGTTCAGGCTGATCCCCTACGGGGCAATCTCTATATTGCAACAGGTTTATTTCTGGAAGGGGCGCACAGCCTCTCGACTCAGGGCACGGTACGGGCAACGCCACAGGTTTTGACAAGACTTCAGCAGGTCTTTCGGCATCTAGGCGAAGCAGAGGAGATTAATCCCAACGACCCAGAACTCAATTTGCTCAAAGGCTATATGGATCTAATGCTGGCAGTGAATCTGCCGTTTGCCAATCCAGAGCAGGCAATCGAGCGACTGCAAACCCGTGCTGCACCTCAGTATCTCGCTCAGCGGGGGATTGCGATCGCCTATCGAGATCTGGATAAGCCTGCTGAGGCTCTCGCCGCCGTAGATGCTGCCCTTCAGCAAACGCCCAACAATCCCGAACTGCTCTACCTCAAAGCGCAAATTTTGAGAAAGCAGGGTAACGGACAGGAAAGCATTCGTCTTTTCCGGCAGGCGTTAGCAAAACAGGCACAGTTGCCGCCCAACCTGGTGCGCCAGATTGCCTGGGAACAGTGCCGCACGATTAATCAGGTTCGTAACCGAAATCGTGACTGTTCGCGGGTGACGACGGGCGAGTAGAGCAAAGGAATTGCAAAATCTGAAAAGCAGGTTGGATACAGCGCCAACCCAGCATCTTTATCTCACCTGCTTTTTCATGCCTTTTCGCGTTCTTCAACACTTTCAGGAAGTCGGAGCAGGACTCTCCAGCAGACTCACCAGTATTCGTTCCGGTATCTACCCCTATTCCTGCTCCACCCCATTAATAAAGAGCAGGGATTGAAGGAGGAGCAGTGACTGTTCCAGTACCCGTTCCCGTCGTATCTACCTCTGCGTCGATGGTTGTCCCCGTACCTGTGTTGATGCCCGTGCCTGTTGTTGTATCGATCGCAGCGCCCGGAAGCGGAATTTCTTGACCACTGGGAATAAAGCTGGGCAAAAAGTCGCGGGGACGATCGCTGGAGGCAATGCAGTTCACCATCGCTTCATCGGTAGACAAGGCAGAAATCCCGCTCCGCAGCCCCACGACACAGCTAGAGAAGCGAACGGGCAGCAAACTCCGGCGGCAGTTGTCCAGCACATTGGTTAAAACTGTGCCTGCACTGCTGCCGTCGCTAATATTGATAACGCAGGTTGCCAGGTCATTTGGGCGACGCACTCGCCGACAATTTGACAGTGCATCATTTGCTGCGATCGTCGTATCTCCACTAATCCGGTTCACACATTCACCCAGCGAGCGGGGAAACAAAGCGGCTGCGCAGGCGGCTGCCACGTCAGTTGATGCAAGCTGCAAGCCAGACAGGGCATTGACACAAACTTCGTAGTCTCTAGGTCTGTCTCCGAGGGGCGTGGTGCGATACTCCTGGGTAACTGAACCCGCAGGCAGCGAAAAAGCGACCAGTCCGGCAACGGTGAGCGGGAGAGCGCTGAGCCGCAAAAAGGGCGATCGAATCGTGTAATAACGCATCGTAAATCTTGTGAGCGATAGATGAGCAGTAAAAGTAAGCAGTTGATCTAAGCAGTCGTATGAGTGAAGCAGTCGTATGAGTGAGAAGAATAGATCTCTGGCAAAGTTATTTTACTGAATTCGCCTGCCTTCCGCGCACTCCCAAAGGTTTCTCCCTGGCGGCAGAGGTCTAAACCCTGAATCTCTCCTATCTTGCTCACCTTATCATTAAGCAAAGTAAGGTTAAGTTGTAAAATACAAGGGGAGTGCGAAAGTGCTGCGATCGATTGGCTGTACAATCAGCAGCACAAGCATTTTTCTTGCCTCACCGTCATTAGATAAGCTTACTTTCTGTATCTGCGGGATGAGAGTGCCGCTATAAAAAACGCAGAAAAGATACAGAACTTAATGCAAATCTGCTGATTCATCCCCTGACCAACTCGCTAACCGTTTAACTCGATCGAAATAATCATGGCTCAAATCTCTGGAACCCCCGATGTCCCCGATATGGGGCGACGACAATTCATGAACCTGCTGACTTTCGGTGCAGTGACCGGAACAGCTCTGGGCGCACTTTATCCGGTGGTCAAATACTTTATCCCGGTGTCGAGCGGTGGTGCAGGTGGAGGAGTCACCGCAAAAGACGCGCTGGGTAACGATGTCACCGCTAAAAATTTTCTGGCAACCCACAAGCCCGGAGAGCGTGCTCTGGCACAAGGCTTGAAAGGCGACCCGACTTACATTGTGGTTGAAGATGCAGAGACGATCGCCAGCTATGGACTCAACGCCGTCTGTACGCACCTGGGCTGCGTAGTTCCCTGGAATGCCAGCGAAAACAAATTCATCTGTCCCTGCCACGGTTCGCAGTACAACAACGAAGGGAAAGTCGTCCGCGGTCCGGCTCCGTTGTCTCTGGCACTTGTTCATGCAGACGTGAACGAAGACGACAAAGTGGTCTTTACCCAATGGACGGAAACTGACTTCCGCACAGGCGAAAATCCCTGGTGGTCATAGGGCACGGAACCTGGCCTCAATTCGATCAAATCTGATATTCAACCCCTGTTACTCATGAAATTAGCTTTCTGGTCAACGCGATTTTCTCAGGGCAAGCAAGCCATTCTGAAAGGCTCTCTGGCACTGCTAGCGACCCTGACTCTGTTCTTTGGAAGCGATCTGCTCATGCCTCGTGCGGCGGCTGCCTATCCTTTCTGGGCGCAGCAAAACTACGAAACGCCCCGTGAAGCGACTGGACGTATCGTGTGTGCCAACTGCCACCTGGCAGCCAAGCCTGTGGACGTGGAAGTGCCCCAGGCAGTTCTGCCTGACACCGTATTTAAAGCGGTGGTCAAAATTCCTTATGATCTCAGCGCGCAGCAGGTGCAGGGCAACGGCGAACTGGGCGGACTGAACGTGGGTGCAGTGCTGATGCTGCCCGAAGGATTCAAGATTGCGCCGGAAGACCGAATTCCCGAAGAAATGAAGGAAGAAGTCGGTCCGGGCTATCTGTTCCAGCCCTATAGCGAAACCCAGGACAATGTCGTGCTGGTGGGTCCACTGCCAGGCGATCAGTATCAGGAAATTGTTTTCCCGGTGCTTTCTCCCGATCCGGCGCAGGATAAGTCAGTTCATTTTGGTAAATACTCAGTTCACCTGGGCGGCAATCGCGGACGCGGACAGGTTTACCCCACAGGCGAAAAGAGCAATAACAATGTCTTCAATGCTTCGGTTGCAGGCACGATCGCCCAAATCACCAAAACCGACGACAACGGCTACTCGATCGCCATCCAGTCCGAAGACGGCAACACGGTGACGGAAACGATTCCGGCAGGTCCGCAGCTCATGGTCTCTGAGGGCGATCAGGTGGTTGCAGGATCAGCTCTGACTAGTAACCCCAACGTGGGCGGCTTTGGTCAAAAAGATGCAGAAATTGTGCTGCAAAGTCCCAATCGCGTCAAGGGATTGATAGCATTCCTGGCAGCCGTTACGCTGTCACAAATTATGCTGGTGCTGAAGAAGAAGCAAATTGAGCGCGTGCAGGCGGCTGAAATGAACTTCTAATTGCGGCAGATTGCTCTGGCTGTATAGGGACTACCTATTCTACAGAACCGGATAACAGCCAACTTCATTATGTGAGTCATCACGTTAATTAGGGTACTTCCTGTCGGGAGTCCCTTTTTTGTTGCTGTAGTGAGATACAACAGCGCACCAACGAGGAAAACTGAATTGAGGAAAGCAATGGCTCAGGGTGCGCCGAGAGGCGTTGCAAAGCAGTTCCCCTATAAGGTAATCGTGCAAGTTTCTAATTCCTGACAGGGCACATTAAGGACAAGACAGAAGTAAACCTTCAGTTTGTCCTTTACTAGCCGAGGGCATAAGCGCAACGAACCTTGCGGTATCTGCAAAGCAACACGCAGCAGTTTCAGACGGCGGATGCAGGAAAAACACACCTTCATGGCAAATCAAGAGCATCTGATGCGGCTCAGGCAAGGAGTTGCAGTTTGGAACCACTGGCGACAGCAACATTCGGCAACGTTTCCTGACCTCAGCCGGGTCAGTTTGCATCAGATGGATTTGCGCGAGGTCAGTTTGCACCAGGCAAATTTACGCGATGTGGTGCTGAACGCTGCCGATTTCTCAATGGCAAACCTGCGACAAGCCGACTTAAGGCGATCGAATCTTCAGGAGGCCATTTTCTACACTGCGAACCTGGAAGAAGCTGACCTGCGCGAAGCCAACTTAGTCGGAGCTGATCTGCGAGAAGCTAACCTGCATGGAGCCGATTTGAGATCGATTAACGGTTCGGCAGCTTCGCTTTCGATGGCAAATTTGCGGCGGTCGAATCTGCGGGAGGCACTGTTGTTGAAGACAAATCTGAGCTACGCCAACCTTTCCCATGCAGACTGCTGTTTAGGCAATTTTCGAGGAGCAAATTTGACTGAAGCAGATCTTACTGCTGCCAGACTTTATACTGCTGATTTGAGTCAGGCAATTCTCACCAAAGCCCGTCTACGACAAGCTGATTTACGAGAAGCTATCTGCGATCGAGCCACCCTGCAAAATGCTGACCTGCGCGAAGCCAACCTCAGCATGGCAGTTTTGTCGGGTGCTGACCTCTCCAGCGCGACCCTATATCGAGCGCGGCTAACTCGATCAAACTTGAGCCATGCGAATCTCACTTTGGCAAATTTGAGCGATGCCCGTTTCTGGCGCTCGGACCTAAACCAATCGAATTTGTCGGGCGCAAATTTATATCAAGCGTTGCTAGTGCAGGTAAATTTTCAAAACGCAATTCTACACGAAGCAACCCTGTGCGAAGCCAATTTGACCCAGGCTGATCTGAGCCATGCTGATTTGAAACGAGCCAATTTGTCAGGGGCAAATCTCACCGGAGCCAATCTCAGCCATGCCAATCTTGCTCAGGCAGACCTGCGACAAACTCACCTTTGGGGAGCCAATTTGTCAGGGGCAGATTTAACGGGGACTGCTCTACCTGAAGGAATGATTTAACTGAGAGATTTAGCTGAGAGACACTTGTTTGCTGTGAAATGACTCGTGTTGGGCGTGCGATAGCAACACCAACAAAAGTTAATGCCGATAAAAATGCCAATAAAAAAGAGGGGGTTGAGATGCCCCCTTTGTTGTAGTGATTCAGGCTTAAACCCTTAAAGCGAGGCAGCAACCGCCTGCGTAAAGAGTGAGGACAGAACTTGCAGCAGCAGCAGTGCCAGAATCGGTGAGAAGTCCATGCCGCCGAGCGGGGGAATAATCGATCGAAACAGATTGAGATAAGGGTCGGTGAGTTGACTCAGAATTGCCCAAGGCTGATTGTACCAGTCAATATTGGGGAACCAGCTCAGCAAAATCCGAATGAACAGCAAAGCAGTGTAAATGCCGATAAAGGTCTGTAAGGCTTGCAAAAGGAGGTACATACAAACTGCCCTTGGGTGTCAAAATCCTCTACGGACTTAGAATAGCTTTAAACCCAGTTTAGCGAATATCTGTGCTTCGGTCTTTGAATCAGAAGCAGGAAATTCACGGTTTGCTTCAGAGGGATCAATAGACCTGCTTTAGGCTTGCTTTAGACCTGCTTTAGGCTTGCTTTAGACCTGCTTTAAAAATTGGTTTCATTCCTGGTTGCGAGTGCGATCGCGATCATCATGTCTCCTGCATGAATGCTCCTGCACAAATGCTTGCCCTCACCCTAAATCCCTCTCCCGCCTGTTTACTGTTTGGAGGCAAGGGACTTTGGATCTCATTAACGATCTGACGATTTATTGTCTTGCTTCCCTTTGCCCACCTGTTTAGGGTGGCTGGGAGAAAGGGCTGGGGAATGAGTGGCTCTTCTTTCAAACAGTCTGTCCGCCAGAAGCGATCGACATTTAAAATCGAGCTGGAGAAAGCTGAAGCAGCAGAGGATCGGGCTGTCCGGCAGCGTGGTAGGCAAAGCGACGGGCAAGGGGCGGCAGAATGGCAAACGGATTGCCAAAGCCTGAAAAAACATGAATTCCGGCTCGATCAGGAACTGCACCTACTAGAGGAAGCCGATCGCAGCTAAATGCCACCGGGCAACTGCGCCATTGTCCGGGCTGATCCTTCAATGCAGGCATCAGACGACCAATCGCCGATCGCATTGCCTGTTCCCCACCTAACGCTTCGGTTGGGGTCAGGGGATTGCTGAGAACGCGGCTGATTTGTCCAAAGCGGATGCGCCCGTCGCGAAACTGCACGATTCCAGCATCAAGAATGGCAGGGGTAATTTCCTGATCGGGTTCATTCCAAAGCGAGTCTACTGCTCCGGCAGCTGCCTCTAGCTCAAATCGCTTTAGCTCCGCAGGCATGACAAGCGACTGCAAGCGTACTTCTCCAGGCGGCAGTTCGATGAGTTCGGCGATCGTGGCATAAAGGCGAACTGCCAGACCTGCTTTGCGAAACAGCGATCGGCTCAACCCTCCAGCACAAACCACCACATTCTCACCAACATAGTGGCTTGTCTCAGTCTGAACTCCCTGGTAACGGGAGAGATCAGCTTCAGATTGCCAGAATCCTGTCACCTGCTCATAGCAAATCTCGCCGCCCAAGCGCAGAAACGCCTGCTGATAGGCCCGAACGATTGCTTCTGGAGAAACGTGCCCATGCTTCACAACTAGCGCGGCGGCAATGGCATCAGGATTAAGCAGAGGCTCCAGCTCACAGGCAATCACAGAATCAACCAGGGTTGGGACGACATCCATTTTGCTGTAGGCTGAGGCGACAGCTTGCGGATCGCGATCGGGGTCGATCGTCAGCAGCAAATCTACTTCGCGGTATTCGGTATCGCCGTCTAGCTCGGCAGATAGGGTGCGGTGCAGTTCAAGTCCTTCCTGGCAAAGCTGGCGCATCAAGGGCGTTGTGCCCGACCAGTAAGCAATACCGCCATAGCTGCACTGGGTCGCATTATGGGTTGTAGGAGAACTGGCTGTGGCAGACTGTTCTAGCATCAAAACGCGATATCCTGCCCGCGCCAGCTCATATCCCAGCGCAGAACCCGCCAGCCCACTGCCCACTACCAGCCAGTCGTAAGTTTTCATAGCGATTCGTCCTGGAGTCTGTTTCGCAATTTGTTCGGCGATCGAATATTAAAACTCTATAAAAACTTCGAGGAAACTCCAAGTCTTTAAAACCCCTTAAGAATGGGTGTGCATTTAACCAAAAACTCTTAAACCAAAAATTCTTCAGGCAAAAATTCTTCAAAAACAAAGGGGACATTACTGCCCCCAGAGTCAATCGGTTTGATTTTGCAAGATTTATTCGATCGCCGGAGCAGTCGCAGGCTGAAGGGCAATTGGCTTCGATCGCGTTTGCTGTTCTGCCATTGTCGCTAACGAATTTTGCAGCGTTGCTGTAACCGCCAGCGTTTTCGCATCGTAGACCTGGGTGATCAGCTTCGGATATAAGCCAATCCCGATGATCGGAATCAGCAGACTGGCAATGATAAACACTTCTCGCGGTTCTGCATCAATCAGAGCTTCGTGAGATACCAGCTCTTTGTTTTCGGGACCAAAGAAGATTTCGCGCAGCATCGACAGTAGATAAATCGGAGTCAGGATCAC
>NZ_JACJOR010000464.1:0-9121 GCF_014695615.1 Leptolyngbya sp. FACHB-711 | reverse complement strand
TCTGAGGGCGGAAGTGCTTCGCATCGCTGGGCAGACTTCTCCAAGCAAGCGATGAATCGATTGATTCAGCAGCTCATGCAGACCGAACTGCCGGTGAAGGGCAAAGGTGTTTTCAAAGAGGAGTTTGTCACTTGTGGCGGCATTCGGCTAAAAGACGTCAATTTTCAGACGATGGAGAGCCGCTGCTGTCCGGGGTTGTACTTCGCCGGAGAAATTCTTGATATTGATGGCATCACAGGGGGCTTTAACTTTCAGAGTGCCTGGACGACGGGCTGGCTTGCAGGTCAGGCAATGGGAGCCAGTTTCCCGGATGCAGAAATTGGGGCAGGAGCAAAGGCGAAAGGGGAAAGGGTGAAAAATTAAGCGTTCCAGGCAGGATGGGCAAGCAGCGCAGCAATCACGCGAACGCCGCGAAGCTGATTTGACAGCGGCAAATGCCCTCTTGGAGCGGTTAAATCCCAGGTGAACTCCTGGGGGTAACGAGTCCAGCTATTTCCGCTCTTCCAGCCAATCTGGAACCACAGCTTTTCCCAGTTTTTGCTCACGCCTAACCAGACCTCACGCTGCACGGAGTAGCCAAATTTGCCTTCGGAGTACACCCGCCAGAGGGCATCGATCGTCTTCAAATCAGCGGTCGGAAACTTCTCAACTTCGGTGAAATAAAGCCATTTACGCTGCAACGCTAAGTTGCCTGCCAGCTCACACAGTTTTTCGAGCGTCAGGCGATCGGCAGCTTCAAACTGCTGTTCTGCAAGAAGCGTTTGCAGCGAGCTATAGTCGATCCCCCGTTCTGAGGTGAGCGGCAACAAGCCCTGAGCAAAGTGAGTTTGCAGGAATTCTTTGACTTTTGGAGACTCGGATTGCACCAAGACTTGATAGATTTTGCCTTCTACAACTCCGGCTAAATTTTTGAGTGAATCAGGTTCTGCCCAAAACTGGCTCAAGCGAGGCTGTTGCTCCAGCAGGTAGCTCATGAGCGCATCGAATCCGGTTTCTCCTGCACTCGCAGCCTCCTGAACTAGCTGGAGCTTGTTTTTGGGAGATTCGGCTCTGAGGCGATCGATAAAATCAGTCATATCGGCTGTAACCGAGGAATCAGGGGAACTAGGGTGGGTAGAACGAGTGAGAAACGGCTGCACGGCAGGCATGAACTCGACACAACACAGCAGTGAAACACCTCAGGCGGGTGGAGTAATCCTGCCCATTTTTCGCCCCAGGGTTTAATTCCACTTGCTTTATTCCACTTTAATACGCGAGTGAAGCGCAACGCGGACGGCAGGGGAGAAAAGCGAAATTTGCCAAAGGTGCTGTATCGCAAAACCCACTCTTTATATCACTATTGCGAGACTGTTTAGAACGAGGAGCTGAGAAGCTCGATCATTGCTCTGGGGAAATTCCACCTGCATCTGCCGGAGGACGATAGCCCCGCTCAAAGGCATAGCGAATGAGCTGAGAGCGGCTTTCAAGCTGAAGTTTGCTGAGAATATTGCTGAGATGGGTCTGCACCGTGCGCGGACTGACAAATAACCGATCGCCGATTTGCTTGTTGGTATAGCCCTGGATCACTTCCCAAAACACTTTTGCTTCGGCAGGCGTGAGCGGCAGCGGATTCGGGTTGGCAGCAGGAGTTGCTTCCGAGGCAGCTTGCTGAGACTGCTGCGTGAGCCGCAAAATTTCCGAGTGAATCCGGCGTGATCGTTCGAGCTGTGCCTCAATTTTGGCAATCAGTTCCTTGGGGTCAAAGGGCTTCACGACATAATCATCGGCTCCCATCTGGTGTCCCTGAATGCGATCGTTTACCTCTTTTCGGCTCGATAGAAAGATAAACGGCACAAGCTGCCCTGACTGGCTTGCTCTCAAGCGGCGGCAAAACTCTAGCCCATCCATTTCTGGCATCACCACATCAGACACAACTAAATCGGGAGGAGCCTTCTCAAACCGTAATAGGGCTTCTGCACCTGACCCTGCGTCCTCCACGGCGTAGCCCCGATTACGGAGATAGCGAATCAGGGCAGTTCTTAAGGTAATATCATCATCGACGATCAGAATGCGTTTCATTCAGGGGATGGGTAGTCCACAACTGCGATCGGATAGGGACGGAAGATGCAATCAAGTGACTGTCAAAAAATTATTGTCAGCAGGGCGATCGCAATCCTTCCTGGCTTCTGAATGGAATGCGGAGGCTTCATCCTTGTAAAGAGCTTGCACAAAGGAGAGCTTGCACGGAGGCAAAGCCCCACCTCTTGTTCACAGTTGATAAATGCTGCTGTTCTGCTCCTTCGCTAATTTTTCGCTAACTTACAGTTTAGATCCGTCTGTGCTGCTCCAGAATTCCCTGTTGAATCTAATACAGCAAAGCAAGCCTGGGTCAGGTTGGATAAGAAGATTGCCTCTCAGGAAGATTGCTCGAAGAAGATTGCCCGAAGCAGATTGCCCGACACGAAGTTTGATACGACGTTTGCCACGACACCGAGGAGATGCCACAGGCTATGTACGAGAAAATTCAACCACCCACGACCGGATCAAAAATTACCTTTAAAAATGGAGAGCCAACCGTCCCTGATAACCCAATTATTCCTTTTATTGGCGGAGATGGTACGGGGGTAGACATTTGGCCCGCTGCTCAGCGCGTGTTTGATGCCGCAGTTGAAAAAGCTTATGGCGGCAAGCGCAAGATTGTCTGGTTCAAAGTCTATGCCGGAGATGAAGCCTGCGAACGGTACGGCACTTACCAGTATCTGCCTGAAGATACCCTCACCGCGATTCGCGAATACGGCGTGGCAATTAAGGGACCGCTCACCACCCCGGTCGGCGGCGGCATTCGATCCCTCAACGTCGCCCTGCGGCAAATTTTTGACCTGTATGCCTGTATTCGTCCCTGCAAATATTACGCAGGCACCCCCTCCCCCCACAAAACGCCCGAAAAGCTGGATGTGATCGTCTATCGGGAAAATACCGAAGATATCTACTTAGGCATCGAGTGGAAGCAGGGCAGCGAAGTGGGGACACGGCTGATCAAGCTGCTCAATGAAGACCTGATCCCATCCACGCCTGAACACGGCAAAAAGCAAATTCCGCTTGACTCAGGCATCGGGATTAAGCCCATCAGCAAAACGGGTTCGCAGCGGCTGGTGCGACGGGCGATTCGTCATGCGCTGCGGCTGCCTCCGGCAAAGCAAATGGTGACGCTGGTTCACAAAGGCAACATTATGAAGTACACCGAAGGCGCGTTTCGGGATTGGGGCTATGAGCTGGCAAAGAGCGAATTTCGGCAGGAATGTGTCACTGAGCGGGAATCCTGGATTCTCAGCAATAAAGACCGCAATCCTGATTTGAGCCTGGAGGACAACGCACGGCAAATCGAACCGGGCTACGACGCGCTAACGCCTGAAAAGCAGGCGCAGATTTGTCAGGAAGTCCAATCTGTTCTCAATGAGATCGGGACAACCCACGGGAATGGGCAATGGAAATCCAAAGTGATGGTGAACGATCGCATTGCCGACAGCATCTTTCAGCAGATTCAGACCCGACCCGACGAGTATTCGATTCTGGCAACGATGAACCTGAACGGTGATTACCTCTCGGATGCGGCAGCGGCAATCGTCGGTGGACTGGGCATGGGACCGGGCGCAAATATTGGTGATGCCTGTGCGGTGTTTGAAGCCACCCACGGCACAGCCCCCAAACACGCCGGACTCGATCGCATTAATCCCGGCTCGGTCATTTTGTCGGGCGTGATGATGCTGGAATATCTGGGCTGGCAGGAAGCGGCTGATCTGATCAAGCAGGGCATCGGAGCTGCGATCTCCAATCGTGAGGTGACTTACGATCTGGCGCGTTTGATGGAACCCCCTGTCGAGCCACCGCTCAAATGCTCAGAGTTTGCTGAGGCGATCGTCCGGCATTTTGACGATTAGCGAATTTCAGTTGTCCACAGAAGCGTGATTAACTCTGTAGGGGCGGTTTCCAAACTGCCCTTACCTCGCTCCCCTGCCCGACCTCGAATCGCCCTAGTTATGGATTAGAGAACGTATTAATCTCTCTGCCGCCAAGCGATCGTCCAGAACTCGACTGCGGCACCCTAGACGGAGAAATCCCAGAAGGGGTTGGAGACATGGGCAGCGGTTCAAGCATTTCGGGCTGAGCCGGATTGCTGATTGGAAATCTGCCAGGAGAGCTGTCAGGAGAACCGTCAGAAGAACGATAAAAGGGTGATGTGTTGTCAGGAGTGCGAAACGCAGGCGGCACGGTATATCCCGTTACGCGGGGTGTGAGTTGAGGAGAGGGCGAAATGGGCTGCGTTGGAAGAGACTGCACTGCCCCGGTCTGATCAGGCAATTGGGGAAGGTCAGAGGTTTGGGAAACTGCGGGCGATCGAGTTAACCCAGGCGGATTCCCAGAAGCATCGACATTTCCAGAAGTCCTGACGCGATCGAGAGCAGACTGAAGGGGACTAACCGCATTACCCTCTGGATTACCTTCTGGATTGGCTGCTGGATTAGTCGCTCCTGTTGCAGGTGACTCAACGGCTAAAGGTTCAGTGATAGCCTGAGTCCGGCTCGATCGTCGCTGCCAGCGTTCGGGCATGGGAATGCCTGTTGGGTTGTAAAGATCAGTCGATCGATCTGAGGCTGAATTGCCACCGATTCCAGGGCTAAACGGCAGCGCCCGATCGGCTGTGCCGCGAGAACGGGTCTGCTGAGTGGTTGCTTCCGGCGCTAGACCAGGCACACCTGGCAGATTAAGAGCAGCGGGAATCTGGGCGTTGGGCTCTGTGGGTAGCACAGGCGGTAACGGCGGTAGTTCTCCACCGTTGAATCTGGCGGAATTGCCAGAGGGACTCCGGTAAGGGGAGGGATTTTGGTAAGGCGTTGAGTTTGCTTCTTTGCCGTTCAATGCTGGCTTTTCCGCAAATCCCCTGAACAGCGGTCGTGGCTGCCAGTATTCCAGCAAAAACAAGCCCGATAACAGCAGTACCGACGCTGTACCCCAAAACATCGGGTGCCGAAAGGCTAACAGTTGCCGTCCAAGTTGGTGCAGGATTGAGGGTTGAGGGGGTCGCGGTCTAGGCAGCATTAGACAGTCCTCACTGGCAAACTTTAACTGGCGATTTTATGTATAATCTATGCCCAATTCTAGCCTTACCGACCTAGAGATCTTCAACGGGACGATCGCAAAATCAGCCAGGCTGCTGCCCCTAAACCAAACAAATTCGGTAGCCATGCGCCCAGAATTGGGGGAATTGTGCCTACCTGGGCGATCGAACCACAGATCACTGCCAGGAGATAGTAGGTAAAGATAATCACAATGCTGATCGCGAAACTGGTTGCCCGTCCTGCCCGATCAAGACTGGCTCCCAAGGCTGCACCTACTAAACCAAACGCTACACAAACAAACGGCAGGGCATATTTCTGCTGAATCCGCACCCTCAGCTTGCGAATTTTCTCCGTATCGCCCGACTGTTTCAGAAGATCCAGATAATCGAGTGACTGAGCAATATTCATCTCGTTATAGTCTCGGCGATTCTCGGCTAGATCGAGCGGCGTGCGCGGCAACCGTAGCTGCTGGCTATCGAATTTGACAATATTGCGAAACGAGCCGTCTGGCGAAACTACATAGATTGTGCCGTTAGAGAAATCCCAAGTTTTCTGGGACGAGTTCCACTGAGCGGATTTTGCGCTGACGATCTGGCTTAGTCCTTCCTGAGAAAAGTCGAGAATTGTCAAAGCCTTCATTCGATCGCCATCAAACTCACGGGCATAGAACAGCCGCGCCAGTTCATCTTTTTGCTCGCCGTCTTCTTTTGTGACTTGCTGAAATTCCTGAAACAGGATGTTGTGCTCCTGAAACGACGGATTATCCTCGTTCAGGACGCTGGCAAGTCGTTGTGTAGCTTGAAAGCTGGCAGCAGGCACAATCAGTTCATTAAAGGCAAAAGTGATTCCTGTCACGACCAAACACATCGCCAGTGCCGGAACCAGCATCCTTAGAATGCTCACCCCGCACGCTTTTAGCGCGATTAATTCACTGTCATTTGCGAGGCGGCTATAGGTCATGAGCGTCGCCAGCAAGGTAGACATCGGAAAGGCGTAGGCAACGAATTCAGGAAACCGGAGCGCTAGCACCTGAAGCGCGATCGATAAAGGCAGCCCTGCCTCGGTCACTCGCCGAATCAAATCAAATAGTGCCCCCACGGACACCCCCAGCGAAGAGAATGCCCCCACGCCAAACAGAAAAGGCAGAATTAGCTCACCTGTGATGTAGCGATCCATCACAGAAAAGAGTTGCGGCAGCCGTAGGGCAGAACCGGGCGATTTGAGGGAACGGGCAGTCATAGGCGCGATCGACAAAACGACATCTAAAAACTACATCTGGAAGCTATCGCCCAGATAATACTGACGCACCAGCGGATTGGCATACAGCTCTTCAGCACTGCCCGAAGCGAGAATTTGTCCGTCTCGCATGATGTAGCCTCGATCGATAATTGCTAGTGTTTCTCGGACGTTGTGATCGGTAATCAGGATGCCCATGTGTCGCCCGCGCAGTTTGGCAATAATCTCCTGGATTTCGGTAACCGCGATCGGGTCGATTCCGGCAAAGGGTTCATCGAGAAACAGAAACTTTGGTCCTTCGACTCCAGCTGCAAGTGCCCTGGCAATCTCCGTGCGGCGGCGTTCTCCCCCCGATACTCGTCCGCCCGGTGTATGAGCCACCCGTTCTAAGCGAAACTCTTTCAGCAATTCATGCAGCCTTGCCCCTCGTTCCTGCCGGGGAATCTGGGTTTGCTCCATCACCAGCAGCAGGTTATCGCGGACGCTGAGATTGCGAAAAACGCTCGGTTCCTGCGCCAGATAGCCCAAGCCCAAATGGGCACGCTCGTAAATGGGCAGGGTGGTAATATCGCGATCGTCCAGCCAAACTTTGCCCTGATCCGGCTTTTCTAGCCCGGTTGCAATGTAGAACGTTGTGGTTTTTCCGGCTCCGTTCGGTCCCAGCAGACCGACCACTTCGCCTCTAGCAATCGAAAGATAGACGCGACTGACGACCTCGCGCTTGCCATAAGACTTATGAATATTATCCAGTACAATCTTCAAGGACTTTCTCTTAAGGAAGAAATACCAGTGAGGTAGGGGATGGTCTTGATTCTATCAACAGTCCTTGCAGGTTTTGTTAATTACCTTCCTTGACCGGCGTTTGCTGATTTTTTTGCTGGCTTGGGGCTAGGGAGGGCTGATAGGAGTTTTAAATTCTGATTTCGGGTCAAAAGCTTCTGTTTCGCTGGCAGCAGGGGTCGCCGCTGCACCGGGCGTATTGGTGGGATTGGGGTCTTGCACCAGGTAAATCGACTCAACCTGCCGTCCATCTGGGGGCAACGCCACAAATCGCCCTTCGTCAATCAGATAAGTGATTGTCTCACCGCGCAGACTGTTGCCGTCTTGCAGCACATAGACATCGCCCCTCAGCACAATTCGCCGTTCGCGACTGTAATACTGCGCCTGCACTGAGGTTGCCTGAATCTGGCGCGCCGGGTAGTTAATCTGCACATTGCCCCGTGCTGTAATCACGCCCGTCACCGAGTTGGCTTCCTGCACGTCCGATCGCAGCGTTAAGGCTTGATTTCCGCTTGCCTGCGCCTGTGCTGCACTTTGAGCCGTCGGAGCTGTAATCGTACCCAACAAAGCCGTAACCGAAAGGGCGGTCAGGCTCAGCCGATGGAAAAGTGTTAATCGAGGCGTTTGAGGAGACACCATAGCTTTAAATCGCAGTTGAGAGAACGACAAGACCAAGCGGCTTCAAAATAACCAGTACGCAATGAATTACGCAATAAATATTTGCTAACCGTACTGCAAAAGCAGGAACTCGTCTACTGGGTTCAGACGCAGGCAAGCTTGAAATGTTTCTATTCGGGCTTAATCTGTTTGGGCTTAATTGAGGCTTATCAGTATGCAGTTTTAACTGGACAACTCCTGGAGTTCGCCCTTATCCTGTCACAGCGATCGTCCTTCTGTCTACTCGAATTGTTTGGCTCAAATTGTCTGACTCAAATTGTCTACCCCTCACTATGATCGTCCAGTGCGATTGTTCTAATCGAGAGCAGCAATTCGCGGCAGGGGAAAATCACAGGTTGTCTTTCCCTCGGTCAAGCCCTGAACTTGAGCTGCCATTTCAGCAATGCGATCGATCGAAGCATCGTACAGGGTTGCCAGCAAATCTTCACTCACTTCTACCAGAGCAGACACATCAATCCCGGAATAGGCTGGCTCATATCTCCGCAGCCGATTCATGCCCTCGCCCAGCAAAATCATTGCGCCCCGCGCATTTCGATTGCTGAGGTGATAGAGGGCAACCGCAATTTGCAGCACGCCCTGATAAAAGCTCTTTTCTGGTTCGCCTGACTCCATCCAGATTGCCTCCATGGTGTCGTGGCAGTCGTAAAACTGTCCCTGATTAAACTGCTCTACGCCCTCCCAGAATGCAGGCGGAATTGGTTCGGTCATGAAATTGCCTCCTGAAGCTGGAGCTGGAGCGATCGATCAGTCTGAATGATTAACCCTGGTTTCGATAGGAATTGTTCTGGGGCAAGGTTCGATCGTTGCCAGAGCAGCCAGCGACTTCCTTCCGGCAAATGCTCTAGGGAATCAGGATTTTGGGTCAACCAGAGGACTGCCTGATTGGGACGATCGATTTCTCCTGACTGGTTAAACTGCACCGCTGCCAGCGTTTCTAGCACCGTTTCTTCTCCGCCGATTTGTCCCAACGCCGTCCACAAACTCACCCGCATCTGCCGACGCAGCGCATAGAAATAAAGAGAAGCTGCCGCGATCACTGCCTGTTCAAAATCTGCCGCATTCCATTCGATCACATTATCCAACGCCACAATCACTTCCTGTCCGCCCGTATAGGTTTCCAGTTCGCGAACGCGCAAATCACCATATCGGGCACTTGTGCGCCAGTGAATCAGCCGCATCGAATCACCCCATCGATAAGGACGCAGGGTTCGGGTTAGGTCTTGGCTGGCATTCTGGGTTTGATAAGCACTCATCACCTGAGAATGGCTGTCTCGCCCCATCGCATCTAGGATCGGACACTGGCTCAATGGCAACACAGTTGGATAGACTAC
>NZ_JACJOR010000463.1:0-22527 GCF_014695615.1 Leptolyngbya sp. FACHB-711 | reverse complement strand
AGGATTATCAATATCCGTTCTCGTCCAGTCGCAGGTAAAGCCCTTGGTCTCAGCCACAAACTGGTTCCAGGGTACGGGATCAACAGGCTTCGGCGTCGAGAAAACGATTTCAAACAAGCCGTCATCGCGCACTTCACCGATGCGAACCGTCTTTGAGATGTGGTGGTTGGGAAACATCTTCACCGGACCCTCTGGCGCATCCATTTCCTGTCCAATTACGGCAGCCCGGATGGCTTTGAGATCGGTGGCAGTTCCGGCGGAGCCTGCCTTCTCAACCGCTTGCTTCCACAAGTTGACCGAGATATAGCCTGCTTCCATAGGGTCATTGGTCACGCGATCGCCGCCAAATTTCGCCTTAAACGCATCTACGTATGCTTTGTTCTCAGGGCTGTCAACGGTCATGAAATAGTTCCATGCAGCGAACTGTCCCTTGAGGAAATCTGTGCCGATCGCCTTCACTTCTTCCTCTGCAATACTGACTGACATGACCGGATACTTGTCTGCCGTCAAGCCTGCACCCTGAAGCTGCTTAAAGAAGGCAACGTTGCTGTCGCCGTTTAACGTGTTGTAGATTACGCCGCCGTTTGGAAGGGCTGTGCGAATTTTAGTAATAATCGGTGCAACTTCAGTGTTGCCAAGGGGGAGGTAGTCTTCACCCACCGTTCTGCCGCCCTTCGCCTGAAGCTGAGCCTTGATAATGGTGTTTGCAGTACGCGGGAACACATAGTCCGAGCCGACCAGGTAGAAGTCCTTGCCTTTGTTCTGCAACAGCCAGTCTACCGAAGGCTCAATTTGCTGGTTGGGTGCGGCTCCGGTGTAGAAGATATTCTTGGAACACTCCTGCCCTTCATACTGAACCGGATAGAACAGCATGTGATCCTTCTGCTCAAACACGGGCAGAACTGCTTTGCGGCTTGCAGAAGTCCAGCAGCCAAAGATTGCCACGACCTGATCTTCTTCGATCAGCTTGCGGGCTTTTTCAGCAAAGGTGGGCCAGTCAGAAGCTCCATCTTCCAGGACGGGCTGAATTTGTTTGCCCAATACGCCGCCGCTTGAATTGATTTGCTCGATCGCCAATTGCGTGGAATCAACCACGCTCTTTTCGCTGATTGCCATCGTGCCGCTCAGCGAGTGCAGAATACCAACCTTGATTGTGTCTCCACTGGCAGCTGCGGGAGATGCTGCGGTGGTTGCTGCGGGAGACTCTGCTGTTGAAGAAGTCGTCGTGCCAGAGTTTGCACAGGATTTGAGCAAAATGCTGGTTCCCAGCGCAGCAGAACCATAGACCAGAAATTTACGCCGACCAAATTGCCTTGACATGAATTCACCACTTCCTACTTCAGGAACAAAACACCACAGAGAGACATCACAAGAAACTCCAATAGTTTGTGATGTTATGTCTTTAGAGAGATAATAATTTGTATCAAGGGATACATAATTTTACTCCTTAGCCATTTGATATCCGTCGCAAAAGTCCTTTGCGTTCAAATAACAAACTTGGTGGATTGTGATAGTTCAGCCAATACCAGGCGTAGACTGCTGACAAGGCAAAGGGTAGGGCAATGCTTAGTCTGTCCTCCCCTCACGTTTTTCAACAACTTTTAATTGTTTCTTAAGTTTTATTTTGTTTCGCGTTGGGGATTTTATCCTTCCACTTGCCGAAGTTGCTTTTCTTCGGTTTGCTTGAGTCTATACAGCCTTATCCAGGCGATTGAAGTACAAAAAATGGGGTGTGAGGGCTGTGCTCCCCATACCTTACATGAGTGAAAAACGCTGTAAGCCTCGCGAAAATCAGTTCGTTATGCGACAGCTTTACCCAAGTGCAGCTCAATAAGATTGATTACGCTTTCAAGTCCCTGCCTTGCTTTGATATTGGTAAAGACAAACGGCTTGTCGCCTCGCATCTTGCGGGCATCGCGCTCCATTATGCCCAGGTCTGCGCCAACGAGCGGTGCAAGATCGATTTTGTTAATCACTAGCAAATCTGACTTCGTGATGCCGGGACCTCCCTTACGAGGAATCTTGTCCCCTGCTGCTACGTCGATCACATAAATCGTTAAATCGACTAACTCTGGGCTAAAAGTGGAAGCCAGGTTGTCGCCGCCACTTTCTACGAAGATGAGATCTAGATGACGAAACTGTCGTTCAAGCTGCTCGATCGCCACTAGATTAATCGACGCATCTTCTCGAATTGCCGTATGGGGACAGCCCCCTGTTTCAACGCCCACAATTCGATCGC
Organism: Leptolyngbya sp. FACHB-711; assembly: GCF_014695615.1. Lineage (NCBI taxonomy): Bacteria > Bacillati > Cyanobacteriota > Cyanophyceae > Leptolyngbyales > Leptolyngbyaceae > Leptolyngbya > Leptolyngbya sp. FACHB-711. The sequence goes on along the minus strand of NZ_JACJOR010000463.1, from coordinate 20,288 downwards.
GCTCCAGTGCCTCACTTCGCACCAGAAATTGAGCATCTTCCTGAGTGTAAATATCGTTGGTGACGACGGCGATACTGTATTGTTCTCGCAACAGCTTACAAAGCGCGTCTACCAGGGCAGTTTTTCCTGAGCCAACCGGTCCAGCAATTCCAACTCGCAGCGTGTGCATTGTGATTTCCTTAAACTCTTCCTGAGTTTCTTTTGCTTAAATCTTGCGATCGAAGCAGTTTCCCCAGCGGGACGATCGAAGCGAAGTCCAACTTCAGCAGTACAGCTTAAAGAAGACGGGTCAATTGGGCAAGTGTCCACCCTTCTGGAAAAATTTTCTCAGATTTGAGGAGAAAAAACTGCATTTTTCTTGTCTAAGGGAAGTGACGCTTGAAGAACCGTATCCGGGAAGCTAGCTCCTAACTCGGATTTACTGCTTTACTGCTGATATTGCCCCTTTGGGACGAGGAATTATGGAAACATTAGCTTATCTTCATCTTTCGCTCTGGTACGAAACTGCTTCGCGTCCATCTCAGCTTGAGACACCGAGAACAAGCCAATCAAACAATGCAGAACAGTCCTTGCTTAAAAAGCATGGATGTGTTGAACGTAGTGCAGTTAATCAATGGCAACTGCTCCAGCCAGGCAACACGGTGTATGTGCTGATGCCTTAAAAGCAAAAAGGATGAACCTGAGTTCACCTTTTCTTAAAGCTTGAAATTATAAAGATGGCTACCCGTTGCAGTCGCTAGGAGAGAACGCGCTCCAGTCGTGGTGCTTCGCCTGCCTGGTCGAGCTGCTTAAATGAATTAAGTGCGAGGAAGCCAAAACCAACTTTGGCAACCAGATCAAGAATGGTGTAGGAAGCAGTTTCCACCGTGCTGCTGATTAAATTGAATCCTGTTCCGCCCAAGATCCAGATCACGGGGTAGATTAGCCACAGGATCAGATGTACGGTGATGAGTTTAGTGAAAACACGACGCGATCGAGGATGTTTTGCATTTGCCTGCGATCGATATTGATTAAACAGCATGTAGAACATGCCGATAAAAAATCCACAGCTCACGATGTACCAGATATAGCTGATAGGTTTGGGTGACATTGTGGCCACAAAGCCCGTGGCAATCATCAAAATATCTGCGCCAACCACTGCACCTGTGAATGCCAAACTGGTTCCGCCCAGATAAGTAACCGTAAGAATTTGCAATGGAGTTGAGAGAATCCAGGTGACGTATCTCACCCAATAGGTGGGACGATCGTAGACAATGCTCTGACCATGCCCTGTCCACATTGCAAGATACAGGACGGAAGCGATCGCCGCAATAAAAAAGTTAAGAGTAAAAAGAATACGCCATCGCTCATTCTGGGCATTGTGTGCGCCGAAGCCAAAGATCAATGCTCCCAGTGCCATCCCCAAACAGCCGATCGCAAACCAGATTTGATTCATATTTTCGATACTTTCCCTAGCCAAGTCTTTGTCTCTGATAGAAGAGACTCTAGACAGAAAATAAACGCAAAGCGTCTAACTGAGGAAGTATCTCGATCGCAGCAGAAAAAACAGTTCTCATTCTCAAAACTGCTCAGCTTCGCCTAGCTGCGAAAAAGACGAGAATATAGCGTTTCGTGATTCATACTGGCGATCGCTAAGCCCCAGCTACAGCAGAACAGAGAATCTGCTGAACTTTGGATAACGTCTTGAGCGGTCGATTCAATTGCTGGATACAAATCAAGCAACAGCTTTTGTCCCTGCGTTTGTCCGAGCGGAATGAGCCGAACTCCAGCATTGACTAGATTTGCGCTCCAGCTTTGGAGGTAGCCCAATACAGCAGAAAAGGCATCAATTTGCCAGTGGACAGCGGCGATCGAAAAGGCAGTTACAAAGTGATGGGGTTCTTTGATTTCAGCTAAAACTTCCCGGAATTGAGGATCAAGGTCGATCAGCAAGCGTGCAAGCGATCGTCCCATCTGCCAGCTTTGTTCGCGCAATTCTTCCGTTTCCCGAAACGCAGAAAGCCACTGATTCCAGTTGTTGAGCTGCTGGAGATCCTGCTGTTTCGCGCATTCATACATTTGATAAAGCACTGCACTTTCTACCCGCACCGCGCCATACTGCAATTCCTGCATGAGCCACGGTTGAAGCGTCGCTGCTCCTGTAATTTTTTCAGCCTGCACCAGCGTTTCTAGCCCTTCAGAATAGCTAAATGCGCCTACAGGCAAAGCAGGACTCACAAGCTGCAACAATCGCAGCAAAGGTTGAGATGAATGGGTGAACATGAGTGTTGAAGCAAGAGGGGAAGGAAAAAAGCAAAATCAGTGGGAATGAGCAGCCTGATGAGTGTGATGGGCAGCGTGATGTCCAGACTCTTGAGTATATGCGCCTGCCTCAGGCTGAAAGGGAACGACTTCCTCGGTGATATGCAGCCCCATACGCTGAATCAAATCTTTGAGGACGGGATCAGGGGCAAGACGTAGATAAGTTTCCGTCACCTCAAGCGCGATGTGTCGATTTCCCAGATGATAAGCAGCCCGCAGCAGTTCTAGAGGCGTATGCGCCCGCACGGTCATCACGGGCTCGGGCTTTGCAATAACCTGCACGATCGTCTCACCGTCTTCAGAGTAAAGCAGATCCCCGTTTTGCAGCACCGTTCCTCTAGCGAGCCGCAGATAAACGCCTTCGCCTTCTAGAGTTTGGAAATAGTAGCGCGATCGCGTTCGCTCTTCCGCAGTTAAGCTCAACATTAATTGAGGGACAGAAGAAGAAATAGCCTGAGACTCTTTAGAAATGCGGTGCGTCAAAACGATCGACATAGATTTGAGAATCGGAAATGTGCCAGGTTTGAGCCTGATTAGAGGATATTTGAGAAGTCTCAGGGCTCCTGCACTGCCCCCTAAATCCCCCATAAATGCGGGACTTTGAAATCAGCAGAATGCCCTTTCCCTACTACGGTATCTCTGATTCGATCGACTGTTGCTTACAGCAAGGTTAAGAATCATCAGACGCGATCGCAAACCTTCTTTAAGGTTCAAAGTCGCTCGAAATTAGAGGATTTAGGGGGCTGCAAAACCTTTCAGACCTATCCACAAACCTTCTGCACTAACGGAAGCTGACTAACCTTCTGCCACCAGTCCTTCAGCTTCGGAGTCTGAGCCGTCACTGTATCAAATTCAGGCGTGTTCGCAAAATAAACGAAAACTGGGATCAGGTGAAAATCAGCCAAAGTGAGTTCACTACCCATGAGATAGGGGCTACAAATCGCAATTGATTCGATCGCCTCCATTGCTTTCTTCGCAGGATCGATTCCCCCTTTCACCACCTCCTCATCCGTTTTGCCGCCCTGACTTGGCACAATGACCCGCTGAATGACGATCGATCGAATAGTTGGTCCATACAAATAGCTATCCACAATCGCCATGATTTGCCGCATTTTCGCCTTCTGGAGAAGATCAGACGGGCTAAATTTGCCGTTCGCGACAGCTTCATCGAGATATTCATTGATCGCGACTGTTTCGTACAGCGCAGTTCCGTCTATATCGAGTGTTGGAACTTTACCAAAAGGATTTTTCGCCAGGTATTCAGCCGCAGTGTTTTGACCGTCAAAAATTCCGACTTCCTTCAGGTCATAGTTCGCGCCTGCCTCTTCCAGCAAAAGCCGAACCGCACGAACATAAACACTAATCGGAGTTCCGTAAAGCGTGAGGGTTGCCATTATTAATCTCCAAGCGAATCACGATCCCATTTTTGGGATACAGCTTATCGCAAGCTACTTGCTACAGTTTGTATAAACCTCTGCCGAAAGACTTGTTGTGAGAAACGTGAAACCATCAAAAAAGCCCTGGAATCGACTGTAGGCGATCGACTACACCTGAAATAAACTGCGGCAATTGCTCATTCATACTGGGCACTCTATATCAGTTTCACTCAATGCCAATCCAATGCCGCAATCTCAACGAGGAGCTGGACAAAATGTCCGCCAGCTTGCAATCAGAAGAAGGATTAAGGCGATCGCTTCCTTTTCCTCAGCCGCTTTAGCCATTGCCTTTCCATTTCTTCTGGAGAGGCTTTTCGAAAATTTCCTGAAACAGATGTCCGCTCTGAATCCTACTCAAACTCAGCCCTCGCTAAATCTGCCACCAGCCCTTTACGCTCTCCTTATTGTGATCGCGATAGGCTCAATGGCAAACGGAATCTATCTGTGGAAGCGTGCTAATCATGCTGACCAGGGGGCTAAAGGTGAGGAAGACATGGCTCAAGCGATGCTTCCACTCCAGCAGGCAGGCTGGCAGATTGAGTACGGAATGCATTTAGGAAATCGACTAGGAGATGCTGACATCGTTTGCATTTCTCCTCAAAAAAAAGCTTTTGTCATTGATGTCAAATCGCATCGCGGCACAGTCATCACGGACGGAAAACAGCTCCAGCGTCAGATGGGAAAAATGACTTACCCGTTCGAGAAGGATTTCCTGACGCAGGCGACGAAGCAGGCTTTGCAGGTTAGGAAGAAAAAGAACCTGGGTTATGTAACTGCGATCGTCGCTTTCTCAAATGCAGAAGTTTCAATTCGATCGAACAAAGTCCAAAAAGTTTATGTAGTTGAGAAATCGAAACTCATTCCTTTATTACAATCTCTGGATAAATGATGGCTCGATCGCTAAAGGCGTTGGTAACACTTGGGTTAACTTTGTTCTGATGGTAACAGATAGAATGCTGGCAGGTTCGAGGTTAGGCTGGCTCAAGGGGAATGAGGGCGATTGCTTCCTCCCGCTAAGTAGCGTTCCCAGTCAGCTGTTGCGACAACTTTTGCAACACCACAAGCGGCTTTGATCAACCTGCCGCACCGGGGTTATTAGCCTGCACTATAGCTCTCTCTGCCCAGAAATAATTGCAATGGAGTTTACAAGCGAACGAGTAGCTTCTACACAGAGAGCCGCCTCTCGGAAAGTTGCATTCCGTTTGTGTTGAAGGGTAACAGCTAATTGATAAGCATCCTTAACATACTTCCGTAAAGCCTCTTTTGAACCGCCAGCTAATTCAACAGCAATATAGCTTTCAAGCATTCTTTTTGCATCAGTTTCACTTGGAGCCACCCCATCTAAAGAGGAATACTTCTCTGGGTCATATACTGCTTGCGCTAGAGATATGATTGTCTCTCGACATAGTAATCCTGCTGCTTGGTAATCCTCCTCATTATGAGCATTAGCTAATGCTCTTACTATTTTGTCTATATTGCGATCAACTCTAGCCCAACCTGTAGGCTCTAGGAGCTGTTGAGATTCTACTTGTTGCAGTAGAACTATTAAATTATCAACAAGTTGTTGATATAAATTAGAAATATATTCTCGCCGAGATCCATAAGTTGGCAAGCTCCCATCACTCCATTTGTTATACCAACTCCATAGATCTGAAAATGGATTAGGGTCTTGAAGACCCATCGTTTGTAATTTTGACATTACTGAAATTCTTCTTTCTTTGTATTCCTCATTTACTTCTTGGATACGTGAACCGCCAGTGGCAACATTAATCATCACAGCTTTTTGCTGATTAATGTTCTGTAAAAGGTCTTTTATCTCAGCACGGGTAAACTTTGTTACGCCAGGATTATTTACGGAGTTAATTCCGAGATGAGATGCCAAACTCAATAGGGTTTGATCATCCCCTCCTTCAATCATTTCAATAACGTAGCTGGTTTTGTCCCCATTCCATTGGTCTGCCCAAGGAAGCCCAAATTGTCGGAGTATTAAATCTATTAACGAATACTCTTCAGAGTCTAGGCTACGCGCAATTTCTGAAATTATTTTTATCCGGTTTGAGGGCTCCATTATCAACTTAGCCTACCAATATGCTTAACCTCTCAACTTATAAAATCATACCCATCCGCTAAAATACTTGCCATTTCTAATCTAAGGTTCGCAGACCCTACAGGGTATCCCTCAATATCTTTCTGGGCTTTACCCTATGCTTGCTCTGCGTAAGCTTACCTGTAAAAGGCGGGTGAATCAGGAAGAATGTATAGAGTCGCTACCCAAGAAGTTGCTGGATCAGGAAGTTCCAACAGAAAACTATAGCCCGATCACCTAATGATCGCCCTCATCATTCTTCATCCGGCACATACTCAATCAAATCAGACGGAGTACAGTCCAAAAACTTACAGAGTGCGTCTAGTGTTTCTGCGCCAATGCGCGGCATGATGTCCTGATTCTTTAAATGGGATACCGCATTTGGGTGAACGCCCATCAAGTCGGCTAAACGCTTATTCGTCATGCGTTGCCGAGCCATAATTTCCCTCAGTCGCCACCGGATTGTCAACGCTCTAAATCTCAAACAGGCACGATCGCTTCTAAAGGTCTAACCTTGTATATACAAGGTGACGTTGTGTGGTACAGTGCTCATAGCTAAAAACCAGTGCGTCCCCTGAGAAGTTCTGCACTGGCTCAAGCTCCATTGTTAATTTAGGAGACAACCTATTATGACTTATAGCGATCGCTTACGGAAGCGGTGGGCTGTCGTGCGCCTTTTGCCCCAGATGCGGCGAGTTGACGTGGGCTGGTTTTATCACTACTCCGATGCGGACGGCTACGCCAAAATTTTGCGTCGTCTTGATCCGGGATGCAAATTTGAAGTGGTGTTTGATGCCCTAGCAACTGAGCAGCAGGATCTTCATATCTAGTCCAGAAATAAAAAAACGGTAGCCCGATCGCCTGACCGAACTACCGTCCTTCAATTTAGCTTTTGTTAGCCTTCAAGACTCAACGACTATTCAACGGCTTGAGGCAACAGTTCGCGCTTCTCGCCCTGACGAACCTGCACCTGTCCGTCTTCGTTGATGTCCACCACTGCGGTGTCGCCGCCCTTGACCCGACCGGATAGAATTTCTTCTGCGAGCGAGTCTTCCAGCAAGCGCATGATTGCCCGACGTAGCGGACGTGCCCCATAGCTGGGGTTGTAGCCCTCTTCGATCAGACGCTCCATGAAGCGTTCGGTCACTTCGAGGGTAATGCCCTGCTCGGTGAGGCGACCCGTAACTTCCTTCAGCAGAATATTGGCAATCTGCTTGATTTCCTCTTTCTTGAGCTGACGGAAGACGATAATTTCATCCAGACGGTTCAAGAACTCAGGACGGAAGTACTGCTTCAGTTCTTCGTTCACCAGCGATCGAATGCGGTTGTAATTCGCTTCGTCCTGGCTTTCCGAAGTAAAGTCGAAGCCCAGACCACCGCCGCCCTTCTCAATCACCTTAGAACCAATGTTCGAGGTCATGATCAGCAGCGTGTTCTTGAAGTCCACTGTGCGTCCTTTCGCATCGGTCAGGCGACCGTCTTCCAGGATTTGCAGCAGCATGTTGAACACATCCGGATGCGCTTTCTCGATCTCGTCAAACAGAACGACGGTGTAGGGACGACGACGCACAGCCTCAGTCAATTGACCGCCTTCGTTATAGCCCACGTAGCCTGGAGGCGAACCAATCAGCTTAGAAACGGTGTGCCGCTCCATGTACTCCGACATATCCAGACGAATCATCGCTTCTTCAGAGCCGAAGAAGTAGGAAGCCAGCGTCTTCGCCAATTCAGTTTTACCTACCCCAGTTGGACCCGAGAAGATAAAGCTTGCGATCGGACGGTTGGGATTCTTCAGACCCACACGGGCACGACGGATAGCGCGAGAAATTGCCTTGACTGCCTCTTCCTGACCAACCATGCGCGTATGCAGGGTGTCTTCCATGTGCAGCAGCTTCTCGGATTCAGATTCCGTCAGCTTATTCACCGGAACACCTGTCCAGGAAGCAACAATGTGAGCGATATCCTCTTCATCCACAACCGGTGAATCATCACCTTCAGTGGAATCAGTCTTGCGGTTCTGAGCGATCGAGCGAATTTGCGCCTTAATTTCCATTTCCCGATCGCGCAGTTCGCCTGCCCGGTCAAAGTCCTGAGAACGCACCGCATCGTCTTTTTCTTTCAGAACTTGGCGCAGTTCTTTGTCGAGTTCCTTCGCGGCCGGGGGCAGCTGGGAGTTGATCAAACGAACGCGAGAGCCTGCCTCATCAATCAGGTCGATCGCCTTGTCCGGCAGATAGCGATCGGAGATGTAGCGGTCAGACAGCTTCGCGGCAGCTTCTAAGGCCAGGTCAGAAATTTTCAGCTTGTGGTGCTGCTCGTAGCGATCGCGCAGACCGTGAAGAATTTCAATCGTTTCATCAACCGTCGGTTCACCCACCATGACAGGCTGGAAACGGCGTTCCAGGGCAGCGTCCCGCTCGATGTGCTTGCGGTATTCGTCCAGTGTCGTCGCACCAATACACTGGAGTTCGCCCCGTGCCAAAGCAGGCTTCAGAATGTTGGCAGCATCGATCGCCCCTTCGGCTGCACCTGCTCCAATCAGGGTATGAACCTCGTCGATCACCAGGATGACGTTACCCGCTTGGCGGATCTCATCCATAATTTTCTTAAGACGTTCCTCAAATTCACCCCGATACTTGGTTCCTGCTACCAGCAAACCGATGTCTAGCGTGACGACACGCTTCTCTTCGAGGATATCGGGGATATCGTTGTTGGAAATGCGCTGTGCCAGACCTTCTGCAATCGCCGTTTTACCTACACCGGGTTCTCCAATCAACACCGGGTTGTTTTTGGTACGACGACCGAGGATCTGAATTACGCGCTCGATTTCTTTCTGGCGACCGACTACGGGATCGAGCTTGCCTTCGGCTGCCATTTGGGTCAGGTTGGAACCAAACTCGTCCAGGGTGGGAGTCTTGGTGCGTCCTTGACTTCCTCCGGCAGACACTTCGGCGGTTTCGCCCAGCATTCGAATGACTTGCGTCCGAACCTTGGACAAGTCAACGCCAAGGTTTTCCAGCACTCGTGCAGCAACCCCTTCGCCTTCGCGGATGAGTCCCAGCAGCAGATGCTCTGTACCAATGTAGTTGTGTCCAAGCTGTCGAGCTTCCTCAAGCGATAGCTCTAGAACCCGCTTAGCGCGAGGCGTGAAGGGAATCTCAACTGCGACGAAGCCGGAACCTCGACCAATGATTTTTTCAACTTCAATCCGGGCATCTTTAAGATTGACACCCATAGATTTCAGCACTTTGGCGGCGACGCCGGTCCCTTCTCCAATCAGACCCAGGAGGATCTGCTCTGTACCCACGAAGTTATGTCCCAGGCGACGGGCTTCTTCCTGGGCAAGCATAATCACCTTAATGGCTTTTTCTGTGAAGCGTTCAAACATGGCGTTCCTTTATCACCTGGTGCGTGCCGGTACGCTGATTTTAGCATAGGAAAATTCTCAAGCTGTCACTGATGAACAGCTCGTCCAAGGTAGGGATCTCCGAATCAAGCGGGCTGCTGATCCCCTGAAATCCTGATGGGTTAGCCGATGAAGAGAGAAAACTAAGAAGCTACCTCCAAAGGGGGATTTTTATTAAAAACAGCATCAAAAGTCAAGCGGAAAATTTAGGAAATTTCAGTAAAAGAGGTTTGCAGGGCAGGTTCTAGCGAAATTTCGTAGTTAGACTCTCGTAATCGATCGCGCACCTCCCGATCGCCCTCCTGAACCCACAGCCGAAACTCCGGTTTTTGCAGCCCGCTTCGCCACAAAATCAGCGCGTCTTCACCATCGGAGTAATACCTTTTGCGCCGCCCCACTTCTCGGAAGCCAAATTTCTCGTACAGCCGGATTGCTGCCGCATTTCCTGCCCGCACTTCCAGCGTTGCCCACTCCAAGCCACGTTTATTTGCCGAAACAAGGAGCGCGTAGAGAATTGCCTGGCCGAGTCCCAGTTGCCGATAAGCGGGATCGATCGCCAGAACGGTGATATGTGCTTCTTCAGCGATCGCCCACAGGCAGCCCAAGCCAATCAGGGAAGTTGAGGACTGCTGAGTTGAAGTTGGAAGTCCTGCATCACCCCCTAAATTCCCCATGCAGGGGGAGCTTTGAGATGGGGAAAGATTTTGATGGCTCAAAAGTCCTCCGCTCGGAAGGGGTTGGGGGGCGGGGCAATGCTCTGATTCAGCATCAAAACTCTCCCCTTCGATCGCCTCTTGCTTCAGAACCAGCAAATCGCTGTTTGGACTTTCAATTTCGCGACGGTAGCCTTCGATCGACCACAAACCACCTAGACAGCGGCGATCGAGTTCAACCACATCGGGTAACAGATCTTCAGTCAGCAGCTCTAACTTGAGGAAATTCACAAAGGTCTTTGAAAATCAGTTTCAGGATGCACAGCCCCCAATTGTACACTGAGTATTAGGTGAGGCAGGAACGCGAATCGACATTCAGCGATCTAAAGACTGCACCCCTTACCTTGGTAAGCAAGTTCAGCCAGGACTTTCAGGCAAGTTTCAGCGAGTTTAAGGATAGAGATATAGGAATGGTTTCAACTCCGACTGTCGAGGTTGTTCAATCCGGTCGTCAATATGTGATGACTGAGATTTCTAATAACGCCTCACCCAACCAATTTTTGCTGCCGTTGACGGCACGCGTGAATGAGCAAGACCATCTAGAGATTGGTGGCTGTGATGTTGTCAATCTAGTGAAACGCTTTGGCTCACCGCTTTATATTCTGGACGAAGAAACGCTCCGCACCGCTTGCCAGCAATATCGACAAGCCTTCCAAAAATACTATCCGGCAGAGTCGCTGGTGATCTACGCCTCGAAAGCCTGGAACTGTCTGGCAGTGAACGCGATCGTCGCTAGCGAAGGCTTAGGGATTGACGTGGTATCCGGCGGCGAACTGTACACAGCACTCAAAGCCGGATTGAAACCTGAGGTAACCTATTTCCACGGCAATAATAAGTCGATCGAAGAGCTTCAGTATGCGATCGAGTCAGGCTGTACGATCGTTGCTGACAACTGGCACGAACTCAAAACCCTGGTTGCCCTCAAGCCGAGCTCCTCAGTTCGAATCATGCTGAGGATTACGCCTGGTATTGAGTGCCATACGCACGAATACATCCGCACCGGGCACATCGACAGCAAATTTGGCTTTGACCCCGATCAGCTTGAATCTGTCTTTCAGTACATTAGCCAGCAGCCGGAGCTGAACTGTGTCGGCTTACACGCCCATATTGGCTCTCAGATTTTTGAAATCCAGCCCCACGGCGATCTGGGTAGCGTGATGGTACAGTGGATGAGCAAGGCGGCACAGTACGGCTTACCAGTTCAGGAACTCGACATCGGCGGCGGTTTGGGCATTCGCTACACAGAATCCGACGATCCGCCCAGCATTGATGAATGGGTAAAAGTGGTGTGTGAAGGCGTGGTGAAAGCTTGTGAAGCTCAAGGGGTGCCCTTGCCCAAGCTAATTGCTGAACCGGGGCGATCGCTGATTGGCTCTGCCTGCGTCACGGCTTATACGATCGGTAGTCAAAAAGTGATCCCAGGTATCCGAACATACGTTAGTGTGGATGGCGGGATGTCGGATAATCCACGTCCGATCACGTATCAGTCGATTTACCGGGCAGCAGTCGCAAACCGGATGTCTGCACTGATGACAGAGACGGTTAGGGTTGCAGGCAAACACTGTGAATCTGGGGATATTGTGATCAAGCAGGCAAGCTTGCCCGAAACTAAGGCAGGGGATGTGCTGGTTGTGATGGCGACTGGGGCATACAACTACAGCATGGCATCCAACTACAATCGGTTGCCTCGTCCGGCGGCAGTCCTGGTTAACCAGGGTGAAGCCAGCGTGATTCTGCAACGGGAAACTTATCAGGATTTAATCCGACAGGATTCCTTGCCAGAGAGATTAGTCTGTTCGAGAGATTAGTTTAAGCGAAATACAAGAATCAGGCTGAGGCATGAAAGACCCATGAAGTTTTTTCGCCTCACCCTCGTCTTTCCGGTTCCTAAGGTCACTTGGAGAAGGGTAAACCAGAATCAATCCGATGGGTTCTTTTTTGAGGCAATGGCTGACACACCTTAGCTGGGCTTGGTCCTTGCTGCTGCCCGTCATCGATGTTGGCTTGGTGCTGGTATTGACCTATATGATCCTGGTGATTATCGGCGAACGGCGAACGCTCTGGATGGTGCGCGGCTTGATCATTCTGATGCTGGCTTCTGCGCTGGGAAGTGCGCTGCGGCTACGGCTGCTCACTTTTGTGCTAGAAAAGCTGGTGATTGGCTCTGCGGTGGCAATGGCGTTAATTTTGCAGGGGGAGTTTCGCCGATCGCTCGAACAACTTGGGCGGGGTGAAGTCCTTCAGCTTATCCGTCCTGCAAAGGAAGCCGTTCCTAAGGCGGACAGCGTGATTGACGAAATTGTTGATGCGGTCAAAGAATTGTCTCAAAACCGAACCGGGGCACTGCTCATCTTGGAGACTAATGGGACGATCGACGAGCGCGATTTTTCTGTTCCGGGGGTGCGGCTCAATGCCGAAGTCTCTAAGGAACTGATTCAGACCATTTTTCAGACCTCGACGCTGCTCCATGACGGCGCGACCTTGATTCGTGGGTCGCGGGTCGTTGCGGCAGGCGTAATCTTGCCTATTTCGGAGCGAACGGCTTCGCGCCAGTTAGGCACTCGTCATCGAGCTGCAATGGGCATTACGGAAAGAGTCGAAAATTGCGTTTGCGTCGTTGTATCTGAAGAAACGGGGTCAATTTCCCTGGCAGAACGGGGTATCCTCAATCGACCCTTAACCAGCAGTAAACTGAGGGAGTTGCTCAGGCAGAAATTTTCTCAAACGGTCGATCGCGAAGTGGTCGCGCCGCAGTTGCGGAGCCTTGGTCGTCAACTCGGTACTCGAATCGCCGCGCTGGTTTCACGCCTGTTTCGCTTTTCATCATCGGCTTCACGGGAGAAAAAATGACGGCACAATCGATCACGGCACAACAGACCTACCTGCAAGTTTTACCGCCTGACCTTGATCGGGCACGGTTACCCAAGCACGTTGCGGTGATTATGGACGGTAACGGTCGCTGGGCAAAACAGCGCGGTCTGCCTCGAATCATGGGGCATCGGCGCGGAGTCGATACGCTGAAGGATTTGCTGCGCTGCTGTCGGGATTGGGGCGTTGAGGCACTCACCGCCTACGCCTTTTCCACGGAAAACTGGGGTCGCCCCCTGGAAGAAGTCGATTTTTTGATGACCCTATTTGAGCGAGTTCTGCGGCAAGAGCTGCGGGAAATGATGTCGGAGAACGTCCGCATCCAGTTTGTCGGCAATCTGCAAGCCCTGCCCTCCTCGCTTCAAGACGAGATTACGAAAGCAGTCGAAACAACCCGCAATAATCCGGGAATTCAGTTTACTGTTGCAACCAACTACGGCGGACGGCAGGAGATTCTTCAGGCTTGCCGATCGATCGCGACCAAAGTCCAGCAGGGCTTAATTGACCCTAGTGAAATCGACGAAGCCCTGTTTGAGCGACACCTCTACACCGCAGGCAACAGCGATCCCGATCTGCTGATCCGAACCAGTGGCGAGATGCGAATCAGTAACTTCTTACTGTGGCAGGTTGCTTACGCAGAACTGTACGTCACCGACACCCTGTGGCCCGACTTTAACCGGGCAGAGTTTCACCAGGCACTTTCGGCGTATCAACAGCGCGATCGGCGGTTTGGCAAGGTTTAATTTCCTTATAGCCGTTTAGGGACCGGAGAAGATGGCTTCATCGAGATCCTGACGGCTCAGGGAATATTTGAACGATCGCTGAATATCCCCTCCGTCTTGAGCAGCTTCCAGGTAGCGAACCAGCAGCGAATCGACCTCCATTGAAATTTCTGCTGTCCAGGCGGGCTGCTGAATATGCCAGCGGTGAATATCGTTTTCGTCCTGCTCACAGCCCTTTGACTGAAGCCAGGATTCGATATCGGGTAGAGGATGGTTGTAGAGTGGCGTATCGGCTGGAGGAAGTGCCATCGAATTAGCAATGGGAGTGAAGGTGAACAATTGTTAAGACTCTCTGTGATTTTATCGCAGTTCACTCCCCCTGTTGAAAAGCTGCCGATCGACTATCGGTGAAAGGCGATCGCCTACTTGCCTATTTCCTACTTGTTTATTTAAAGTAAATCAGCAGATTCAATCCGGGAATCGTCCGCGAAAGCGTCCAGAGCAGCAGCGCAAGATAAAGCAGTCCGAGGCTCCACTGATACCAGGCAAGGGTCGTAATCAGTCCGGGTACGTGTTCATCGCGTAGGCGGATGTCGTTGAATCCAAATCGCAGCAAATTATTTAAGCTGAAATCGAAGTAGTTGAGCCAACCCCAGCGACGTTTCCACAGGATAGGCATATAGCGTTCGCGAAAAAGCGGGTAGGCGGGGATCACGGGCAGTCTGCCGATGAGAAAGCGCAACTGGCGCAGGGTCGCATCTTCAACGAAATAGCTGACATCCATCAGGTCGTGGTAGCGTCCTTGCCAATAGATGAGCGCGACCAGGGCGAGCGGGATGGGCAAAGTCACTAATCCCAGACAAAATAGCGTCAGCATTGGCTGTTCGGCACTGCGAAACATGGCAACCAGTCCGCCGATCGTAATCACACTAAACCCGCTCAAAATCCACCCTACCTCGATCCGGTCAGGCAGAATCGGTTTGGGGTAGCGACGACGAACGCGATCAATCAGCCAAAATACCAGCCCAAAATAGGCAACTCCGACAATGCCCACGCCGAAGATTAGCCAGAAGCTCGTGCCATAGCGAGTCAGCAGCAGCAACAAACTCAGACCCAGCCACTTTAAGCCATCGCCCAGCCAGCCTGTTGCAGAAGCAAAACGTCCGACGCTAATGCGATCACGCACTTTAACATAGGTTGCCAGATCGACCGCTTCGAGGCGCAGCACATCGTTAATTGTGCGAAACGGCGTTTGGCTGCGGACCTGCAGAATTGCTTCTGCCTGTTTTGCTGAAAAGCCCGCCCGCTGAAGCTGCTCTGTGCTTGCTGTATTCAAATCCGTGCCCACAATGCGCTGCCAGATCTGGCGCGATCGAAGTTTTTGCGCCGTGTATTCGATCTGATTCGCATCGCTAATTTGCTGCATCTGACGAAAGTTTTGCACAAGGTTTCGCAGCAGCGTCTCGTTGCCTTGCAGCGTAGGGACGGACAGCACCGCTCCGATCTGTCCTGGATTTCCCAGGATCGAAGCATGGCGAGGATCAAATTGAAGGTCAGGCACATTCAGATGTACACCTGACGCAAAGTTTGCATCGCCAAAATCTGCCTGATCGAGGACACTGACTCCGCGCAAATTGACCGATCGATCAAACTGCGCCTGCCGGAAGCTGAGCAGTTTTTCGAACGTGGATTCGGTCAGAAAAAGGGCTTGAGCAAATTTGCTGCGATCGAAAAAAGCAGCACTCTGCCAGCGCGTCTGGGCAAAGTCGGCGTTTTGCTGCCACAGGGTTCGGGTAAAGTTTGCCGTCTGCTGAAAAACGGATTGGTGAAAGCTTCCGGTCGCTCGAAATTCGCTGTTTTGAAAGGTGACGCTCGCGCCAAACTGCACCTGATTTGCCCGCAGGCGATCGAACCAGAGAATGCTGCGAAAGCGAGCTTCACGCAGAAACAGGGCATTGCTCAAGGTGAGAGGCTGGCTAAATCGTGCCTCAGACCAATCAGTCTCTTGCTCAAACCTGGCTCCCTGAGCGTTGACCCGCCCCAAAAAGAAAGTGTTTGTAAAATTCACAAAGCCCTCGAACTGCGTCTGCACCAGATTGAGCGAACCGCGCAGCACCGTAATCTGCAAAGGCGGTAACTGAGTTTGAAGCAGCAATGATTGGGAAAGCTGGTTGACCTGAGACAGACGGCGACGATCGCGATTCAGCTGTGCCTGCTCCCGTTCGGTGAAAAAGGGCGGTAGGGTTTGCCCATACAAGGGCGTGCGAATTCCCAGATCACTCATCTTCAGTTCGCCCCGCACCAGGGAATAGCTCAAATCTAGCCCCAGAGGAAGGGTTGATCGCTGGAGCTGAGTTTGGATCAGGCGGTAAAACTGATCGCGAAACGTAGCATTTTCAGAACGCAAGTCGATCTCTAATCGCCGCAGATCGACCAGGCGAGTTCCCTCAGTTTCAGTAGGAGCTTTTAGCCGTTCCTGCAAAAGTTCGAGCGTCAGGGGGGTTCGCTGTAAGGTTTCCACAATCGACGTTGCAGGTAAGGGAACTGCCGCAGCCTGGTAAACCCCAATCCCGAACTGACCCCCCAGGAAACAGACGATCGCCAGCCCGAAAACGCAGAATTGTTGAATTGCCTTTTGGACAATTTTGAATCGAGCCGTCCTCCAATGTTGAGCCTTAACCAGAACAATTCCTCACGCACAAGAAACCCGCAAGAAATCAGTTTAACTCCGATCGATGAGCTGTTTTCCTTTGTGGGTAATCGCCTGCAATAATGACCGAGGGGAGCGCGTTGAAGAAAAACTTATGCCAGGCACTCAAACAAGAACAATCCAAGTTGGAATCGTCGGTACTGGATATGCAGCGACACGACGAGCAGAGGCGATTCAGGCAGACGATCGATCGCAGCTCATTACCATTGCTGGACACAAGCCTGATCAAATCGCCGCTTTTGCTCAAACCCACGGTGTTTCTGCTGTTGAGTCCTGGCAAAAGCTAGTGGAGCGATCGGATGTCGATCTGGTCGTGATTTGCTCTGCCAATTATGAGCATGAAAAAATTGTCCGGACTGCGCTGGAATACGGAAAGCACGTTGTGGTGGAATATCCGCTTGCGCTAGGGGCGATCGAAGCATTTGAGCTAATCAACCTGGCAAAGCGTCAGAACAAACTGCTGCACGTCGAGCACATCGAACTGCTGAGCGGCATTCACCAATCGATCAAGGCTGCCCTGCCCGAAGTCGGGATTCCTTTTCATGTCCGCTCTGCCAGCCTGATGTCGCAGCAGCCCGCTCCTGAGAAGTGGAGCTATCACCGAGAGCAGTTTGGCTTTCCGCTAGTCGGAGCCGTTTCGCGAATTCATCGCCTGACCGATCTTTTTGGCAAAGTGGCAACCGTGAGCTGTCAAACTCGCTTCTGGGATAGCTCTAAAGCCTCCGGCTATTTCTCTTCCTGCCTTTGCATTGCTCACCTGCGGTTTACTAGTGGACTGCTTGCCGAAGTGATTTACGGCAAAGGCGAAGCGATCTGGCAAACCGATCGCACCCTGACCATTCAAGGCGATCGAGGTGCGCTCACGATCGACGGCGAACAGGGAAAACTCACCACCGCAGCAGGCGATCGTTCACTGGAAGTTGGCAGTCGGCGCGGACTCTTTGCCAAAGATACTGCCCAGGTGCTGGATTATCTAACGATCGGGACCCCCATTTACGTCAGCCTGGACTCCAGCTTCTACGCGCTTCAAGTTGCAGATGCAGCAAGGCGATCAGCAGAAATCGGAGAAACGATCGAAGTGGAATAATTCGCTCCCCCGCTCACTGACTGACTCATCCACTCACTGACCCATCCACTCATCTACCCCCTACTTCGCATCCGTCACGCGCCAGCTCAACTTCAAATTGAGCCAGAAATTCCAGAACGTTACGGCAGCGATCGCCATCAGGTTTGCAATATAGCGATTGATTCCGAAGACGTTGAACAGCACATTCAGAATCAAAACGTTGAGAACCAGTCCAGATAAGCAAATCGCGTTGAATTTCAGAAACCGTTTCAGCCGCTTTTGCCAGCCGTGCTGATAGCTCGACAAATCGCCAAACGTCCAGCGATCGTTCCACAAAAAGTTATTCAGAATTGCGACCTCTGCCGCCAGGATTTTGCTGCGCGTCAGGTTCCAGCCCAGCATCGTTGGGTCGCTCAGCAAATACAGCATCGCCATATCGACAAAGACCCCGCTCAAACCGACCAGCCCAAAGCGCACAAATCGCTCGATCGGGAAGCGTTGCCGCAGCCGCCCAATTCTGCCCTGACTGGTTCGCAGCCGGACTAAGTGACCCACGTAATCCAGATACTGTCGCCAGGTGACTTTGCTTTCGCCCTCCTGCCGCTCCTGAAACACATAGCCCACTTCTGCCACTTCGCCGATCGTGCCTCGCCCTAGCACTTCAAGCAGAATCTTGTAGCCGATCGGACTCATCGGTCGTTCTGCAATTACCGATCGCCGCACGAGAAAGTACCCGCTCATCGGGTCAGACACTCGCCCCACCACATTTGGCAGCATCAGCAACCCTAACACCTGCGCTCCGCGTGACAAAAATCGGCGCGTCGGACTCCAATCACTCACGCCACCCCCGTCTACATGGCGGCTGGCAACCGCTAAATCTGCTCCTTCCTCAATTGCCTTAAGCAACTGATACAGCACTTCCGGCGGATGCTGCAAATCGCCATCGATCACGCCCAAAATTTCGCCTCGTGCCGCCTGCCAGCCGCGAATCACTGCCGTCGAAAGCCCTCGTTCCTGCTGTCGCCGCATCACTTGCAGCATCGGATAGGTTGCCATGAGGGACTGAGCAATTTCCCAGGTGCGATCGGGGCTGTCATCATCGACCAGGATAATCTCATAATCATTGCCCAGAACTGGATTGAGCAACCGGGTCAATTGCTGAACGATCGCTTCAACATTCGCCGCTTCTTTATAAGTCGGCACAATGAGCGAAAACTTGAGTTTTTGAGCACCCCCGATTAACCCGCCCTTATGCTTCTGCAAATTCTCGGATGCAGCAGGTTGAGCCGCAATACAAAGGACGCCAGTTGGAACGGGCAACAGCAATGAAGTTCCGATGATTTTCATGAGAAACCTACTTAAAACTCAAAACACCCTGACTCGACCCAACGAACTCAGAAAATCTACTCCTTTACTTTGGCTTGTCTGCTTGGCTTGTCTGTTTGGCTTTTCTGTTTGCTGCAAGTTTAAGTGCTATGGCGAGGAAAACACAAATCTCGTAACGCTTCAAAGTTCTGGAGTAGCATTATGGCTCAAGAACTGATGGAGAAGCTCAATCGTGCTGAAGCTTTAATATTACAGGGGGAGCAACAACTGAAGCAGGCAGCTCTGGATTTTGGGGTGCAGTTTGCTCGGAACCTTCGTCAGGGTATTGAAACCTTGGTTAGGCAGTTGCGGGAGAGTTTAATGCACAGTGATAACGTCCGCATTAAACAATACGATGCTGACCTCCAGTCAAAATTAAACGAGCTAAATTAACAAATGCGTCAGCACAGCACACTAGATCTCCGAGGTCTCTGAGGTTGTTAGGAAATGAAGGAAAGATGACAGCTCTGATTGATCGCTTTTCGGGTATTTCTGCTCTGGTGTAATGGTGTCCTTTGTGACCGTGCAGGACGGTTCATAGCAGCAGGGCATCAAAGCGAGCGATGGGTTAAGTCTGAGTCGTCAAGTAGGCAAGCGCAATCTACGTCCTGAATTATGTCTCTCATTCGGTAGGGCACTTTGCTCCCTCCCATTGCGTCAGCCTTGATCACAAGCAGTGCCTTGCCCCCAGCCCTTAGTTCCTGAACAAACCCGATTCCGTCCCCGTAAAGATGACCGGAAACCGCAGGCAGTCAAACCATTCTCCATTCAACGGACCGCTCGGCCATCAAGCATTCTATGCCTGGGTCAGCCTGGGCTTGTTGCTGCTGCTCACCATTGCCAGCGGCGTATTTGTTTATCAGGTCTCCCCGCTCCGAGACCCCGCCTTTCAACCCAATAGTGCCAATGCTGGGTCACTCATTCCGGGGGTGCGACAGGTGCAAGAGAGTTACTGGCTCTGGGGAGCAGCAGGGTTAGCAGGACTCTTGTCAACCAATCTTGTTCTATTACTATGGCAGTTGAGCCAGCCCTTCAATACAGTAGATATCGCTGGACAACAGCTGCGAGGGACAAGAGTAGCCCGGTGGATGGTATTGATTGTGATGCTTGGGACGTATGTAGGGCTAGGGCTTGTGCTATTTGCAGGGCTGTATTTTTTGTTTATGGGGTATTTGATAGGACAGTGGCTAGTTGATTAGGTCTCAGACAAGGGACAGCAAAGACAAGACAGTTCTAAAAAGAAGCTTTGTATTTCCAGGGCGACCCTCTGTAAGGGCTAAAGACTTTATAAAAGCCCAGTTATAGGCAAAGGTTTCAGATACAGCCTGAAATTACTAAACAATAAACGGTCGCTTTTTACAAACTTTGTTATGAAGCGACTAAAAGCTTTGTGCCAAACGATACAAGTTTATATTCAACTTCTATATTCAACACTATTTTGTTCGAGATTTAATTTGGGTCGATCGAAAATTATGGGATTGCAATATCACAAAGATCTTTAACAGAATCGCCGATTTTCAATGCTCAAAATTTCTAATTTCGATCAATTCTGAATTAGCAATTTGGCAATCATATCTCTTGCTGAACTCGTTCTGTAACAAACCACACTGCACCA
>NZ_JACJOR010000462.1:0-38298 GCF_014695615.1 Leptolyngbya sp. FACHB-711 | reverse complement strand
TGAGGACGCCGAACCAGCCGATGTAGAGGCGGTTGTCGGTGGAGGTGATCCAGGTGCAGAACTGCTCCCACAGGTTCGCGGAGTCGCGACGCTGTAAGGTAGTCGTCATATTTTCGATGAGTGCTTTAAGCGATTTAAGGTTTGGGCAGGCGCTGATTTGCTTGCCTTAATGAATAGTCTAGGGGGTTTATTGCTTTTTGTAAATATGCTGAGAGTAATTACTCATAAACAGGTTTCAGACTGTTGATGAATTTGCGAAAGCCACTCTGAGGTTGCTCTGGGAGTCATTAGGCGAATTTTTTCTAGATGAGCGTACTCCGATCGGCTTAATAAAACGGGATACTCTTTCCGTCTTCGGGAGTAGGTTTTGAGAACCCAAAGGACGATCGAATCCTTGCTCAGTGCTTTGCCGATCGTCTCGCGATTCCCGCTCCAAAGTTCCTGCTGCGTGAGGCTGCGGTAGAGGGTGCGCTTGATAGAACGGTAAAGCGTGACCGGAAAGGAATAGTCCAGCCAAATTAAGGTGTTTGCTCGACCCCAGACGAGATCCCGCACCCTGCTATAGTTGCCGTCTACCACCCATCGATCGCCTTGAAGTGCTTGCTCGACTCTCGATCGAAAGACTGCTGGGTCTGCCTCTGTCCAGTTGGCTTCCCAGACCAATGCGTCTAGTTCAACATGAGGAATTTGAAGACGTTCAGCAAGCTGTTGTGCAAAGGTCGTCTTTCCAGAGCCGCTTGTACCAACTACGACAATCCGCTGACCCGATTGAGGAGGCTGATTCATAGTGAATTGTAAGGGGCATGACAGGAGTAGCTTCAGCAGACGATCGCAGGATTCTGTATTGAGTAAATTAAAAGGGCAAAAAAAGGGCGGACAGGATGCCCACCCATGAAGAAGACAAATAAGAAGACGAATTCAGCGCAGCTACCGGGCAGGATTGAGTTCCGGTTTAAGAATGTTGCTGAGGATTGAAGCTGGGCGTTCTTTGTATTTCCAGGCGAAAGCGTGACGGAAGGCGGCATCCTGACAGGCTTGGAGCTGTTTAAAGCTGATGATGTCCTGAGTTAACAGATTCTCATACTCAAAGGGCAACCGAACATTGTGCAATCCGGCGTTGTCAGTGCAAATCGCAATATCTACTCCTGCTTCAAAGCAGCGATCGAACACGACTTTCAATTGCTGAATGTCCTTTAACGTTCCAGTTTTGGGGTAAGTCGTCGGGCAAACCTCTAAGCATTGACCGTCCCTAGCAAGCTGGGGCAGCAGTTCGGGATGCTTGAGGGGAATTTGGATACCGTGACCGATTCGCATCAGGTAGGGCAGTAGCTCTGGGTAGCAGCCTGCTTCGGTTTCATATAAATGTCCGGTGGTGTTGAGTCCAAGCGATCGGGCATAGTCATATAGCCCCACGAACTCATCTAGCCGCTCGGCGTAGTGAGCATCTCCACCCGCTAAATCGATCGCGCAAACATAGTGCCGCATCTGAGCCGCCAGATCCACGATGGCGTGATTCACCTCGTAAGGTAGACGGGAATGCATACAGAGAATCTGGCTTGTCACGATTGGGTATTCCCCGACTTGGCTGGCTTTGCCAACGACTTCCACAATATTTGCCATCTGGTTGATCCGCTCGGACTGGCTCAGGTGGTCGGGCGTTCGCAGGTAAGGGGTATAGCGCAGCTCCAGGTACGCCAGATTCTCAAATACATACGCCCCGCGCATTAAGCGATAGATGAAATACGGCAGCGTTTCGTTAGTTTGGACCTTTTCAACCAGCGTATGCAGCTCCAGATACTCGTCTAAAGTATTGCGGGGGCGGGTGTAAAAGTCCTCAAAATCCTCGTATTGGTTAAATCGCTCAGGTACATCCGACTGACTGCGCTGAAAATATCGCCAGAGGACACGAGGAACAACCGAGCCTCCTAAATGGCGGTGTAATTCTGCATAAAGTGCCATGAGAACCTCTTGGGTTAGTGAAGTAGAAATAACAATCGAGTACAAAAAATTCTGGTAAAGCAAATGAGCTTACCGATCGTTCTGGTAGACACCAGATTCTGAGATTGAAATGGAGTTAATGAATTGTAGACATTGGGCAGAGAGCCATCACGGACTGCCAGAAATCTGTGTGCAGCAATGAGCAGGGATTAGCCGAAGATTGATGCAACAGGGGCAGGACTTTCAAGCAAGGGTATTAGCACTAATTGATACAACTATAGATAACCTTAATGAAAGTTCGCCAGAGGCAGTCAACCGAAATAAGCATTTGGGGCAATGAGGCGGAATGACGAACTTGAGCGACGCAGTGAGCTGTATGCTTCTACCGCAGCTCTAAAAATCCACTCTAACGTAGAGGCAATTTGTCAGAAGTTGTTGGTAAATAGCCAATATTAACGATCGATTGTTGCTTCATATGACTCACCCCATTACCCGGCTGAGGGACAACCTAAGCAATCTCCTGCCGCGCTGGATTGTAATTTTGCTGGCAATCCCGCTCGGAGTTCTAAACGGGTGGGTTATTCTTCAGGTAGTTCGCTATTTTGGCTCGACGTTCACGATCCTGGCAGTGGCAACGCTGCTCGCATTCTTACTCAGTTTCCCAGTGAGGTTTCTAGAAAAGCGAGGAATTGGGCGAGGCTACAGCATTCTGCTGGTATTTCTGACATTTCTAGGTATTCTAGCAACTCTGGGAACGACGCTGCTGCCGCTCCTGTTCATCCAGCTTCAGGAACTCATTACTCACCTGCCGGATGGAGTTAACGCGGTCAGCCAGCAGCTCGAATCGTTTCAAAACTGGGCAACAGAGCGGCGGCTGCCCATTAACGTCAGGGGGGTTGCCCAGCAGATCCAGGCGATCGCGCCTCAAGGGATTGATGATGTTACCAATCAGCTGATTGGGGTGGTGCTAGAAACGGCAGACAGCCTGTTTAATGCCATTCTGACAGTCGCCCTAACGCTCTACTTGTTGCTGCACGGCGACGGCTTCTGGAAAACAATTTTTCAGTGGTTTCCGGTGCACTGGGTCCAAGAAGGGCAACGACTGCTGAGCCAGAATTTTCGCAATTACTATGTGGGGCAAATGACGGTCGCTGTGATTGAGGGGACAGTTCTGACGATCGTATTTCTCATTCTGCGAGTTCCCTTTTTTCTGCTGTTTGGCATTGGAATTGGGCTGATGGTGCTGATTCCTTTCTTTGATGTGCTGGGAACACTGCTTGCCAGTTTGATTGTGGGTGTCACCAATCCAGCTTTAGGTGTGATTGTTCTTATCTCGGCAATTCTCACCGATCAAATTATCGACAACACCGTTTCGCCGCGCATTATTGGTCGATTAGTTGGGCTAAACCCCGTCTGGGTAATTTTGTCGCTCCTGATCGGCATCCAGACTGCCGGATTTTTAGGAATTGTCCTGGCAGTCCCGCTTGCTAGCACGATCGGCGATGTTTTAGCACTAGTGCGCTCGACCCGGCGGCCAGACCCATTTGAGCAAAGTCAGAAAGTTGCAACCGCAGACACCGAGGTGATCAATGCTGCTGTCAGCTAGACAATGCATGTAGGAATGCAGGATTGAGTCTCTTGAAGAATCGGCGTCTTGCTCGCTCGGTTCGGGAGGTTTTCTGCTGGCCTGGGTTGTGACCGGAAGTCTTATTAGCATGACCGTGATTTCGGCCAGTCTACCGCTGCAAGCCCAAACCAATCTACGATCAAGGGAATCCCGGTTTAGACTAGAGGAATAAGGACAGCATTGCCCTGATCGATCAGACTAATTAATCAAACTTTAGTCAAACTTAAAGCTCACACTCATTGCAGACGGGAGACGCAGGTGGTTACATCTCTTTCGCTACAGGATCGGTTGCTGGAGACAATCGCCCCTTATCGACAGCAGGTCGATTATCTAGAAATTCGGCTGGAGCAAAGCGAATCGACATCGATCGCCTATCGGGGCAAGCAGTTGGATGCAGTCGATCGTAGTTTTGCTCTAGCTGGAGGCGTAAGAGCCTGTCATTGCGGGGGCTGGAGCTTTGTCACCTTTAACGGACTGGCAGATCTGAAACAAAGAATTGAAGAAGCGATCACCCAGGCAAAGCTAGTTGGCAAGGAAACGACCGAACTCGCCACTGTGACGCCAATTCAAGATTATGTGGCGGTTGAGCTGGGCAGAGATCCACGCGGTATCTCTCTGGATGCCAAACGCGCTCTGGTCGAGCAGTACAACCAAATTTTGCTGGAGTTTGACCCGCGCATTCAAACCACGATGACGGGCTACAGCGATCGATTCAGCACGACTTATTTTGTGAATTCGATCGGCTCTTGCATTGCCCAGGAGCGGCTAGACGTATCGGGACGATTTGGCGTTATTGCCAGAAGTGAAGGCGGCGTAGTGCGTCAGGGCTTTGAGTCGATTCATTCGCGATCGGACTACGGTGTGCTAGAAGGGGTCGAGGCACAGGTGCGAAGTGCAGCAGAGCGGGCAGTCCGTCAGCTTGAGGCAAAGCCCGTGAAAGGCGGACAGTACACTGTTGTGCTTGATCCCTATCTGTCGGGCGTGTTTATTCACGAGGCGTTTGGGCATTTGTCTGAGGCGGATTTTGTTTATGAGAATCCCCGCATGCAGGAATTGCTGGTACTGGGTAAGCCGATCGCCATTCCGCAGCTCAATGTTGTGGATGATGGCACGATGCCCGGTCTACCCGGTTCGCTGAAATATGACGATGAAGGCGTTCCGGCACAGCGCAAGTATCTGATCAAAGACGGCATCCTCACCCAGCGACTCCACAACCGTGAAACCGCAGGCAAACTGCACGAGGAACCCACTGGAAACGCCCGCGCCCTCAGTGCCCTCTATCCCCCGATCGTCCGTATGACAAATACCGGGATCGAAAGTGGCGACTATGCTTTTGAAGACATGATTCGCAATGTGGAAGAAGGGGTATATGCGGTGCGAATGCTGGGCGGACAAACTAACGGCGAGATGTTTACCTTTGCAGCGGCAGAAGGCTATATGATTCGCAACGGTGAGATTGCCGAGCCTGTGAGTGATGTCACTTTGAGCGGGAATGTTTTCCAAACCCTGAAGGATATCGACGCGATCGGCAATGACTCGGTGTACAAGAACGGCGGCTGTGGTAAAGGTGGACAGTCTCCCCTGCCTGTGAGCGTTGGTGGTCCCCATGTGCGAATTAATAACGTTGTGGTGGGTGGACGATAATCGGTATCGCTGATTGACCTCTCCCCGCGATCGTCATTCCTATGCTGTGCTGCCCCGGCATTCGCTGATTGTTTGTGCTTCTCTAGTGCAAAATCCGGCGAACTTGGGCAGCCTTTGTCGTACGGTTGAAGCGTTTCGGCTGGAATCTCTAGTGCTGGCAGACAAGGCGATCGTGCAACACAATGCCTTTCGGAACGTGGCGGTTTCCGCGCATCTGTGGCAGCCGATCGTTGCTTGCGCGATCGATGCCTTGCCCCAATGGTTTACCCAACAACAACAGCAAGGCTATGAGATTGTTGGATTATCTGTGAGTCCGATTTCAGAACCTTTACCGCAGTTTGCTTTTCGGCAGCGATCGGTTCTAGTGCTGGGTCAAGAGTTGACAGGCATTCCGCCAGAGATTTTGCAAAAATGCGATCGAACCGTGAGCATCCCGCAGTTTGGCATGGTGGAATCGCTCAATGTGCAAACAGCGGCGGCAATTGCCCTTTACGAATATATGCGGCAGTGGACGCTGAAGCCGATAAGGGACGGGGACTAGCGATTTGGCTTCGTCCTTTCCCCCTTTGTACTCACGTCGCTGATACAGCTATAGAATAAAAACTATTCTGGCTCAGGAGTAAATGCCTCGATGTCACTCACCGCACAACAACTGGCAGACTTGATGCCCGATGCAACTCAATTAGAGAGTGATGAGCCAGAAATGGAGAGTTCTCTACACTACACTCAACTGGCACTGTTAGTCGCTTGTCTAGAATGGCTCTGGCGCGATCGATCCGATTTCTTCATTGGTGCAAACCTCACCATTTATTTCAGCCGACAACAGCTCAAGAACAAAGATTTTCGCGGACCAGATTTCTTCCTGGTCAAGCACACCGAAAAACGACCGCGAAGATCCTGGGTCGTATGGGAGGAAGATGGCAAATATCCTGATCTGATTATCGAACTCCTGTCGGATTCAACTGCCCGAACAGATCGCAACCTGAAGAAGGAACTGTATCAGAATCGCTTTCGCACCCCAGAGTATTTCTGGTTTTCGCCCGAAACGTTAGAGTTTGCAGGCTACCGTCTGGTCAATCAGCAGTATGAACCCATTGCCCCTAACGCATCAGGTTTGTTGTGGAGTTATTCGCTTGGATTGTATCTAGGAATTCGCGAGGGGGTCTTGCGCTACTTTACAGAAGGGGAAACTCTAGTGCTGTCGCCCGAAGAAGAGGCAGAACAGGCACAGCAACAAGCGCAACAGGCACAGCAACAAGCGCAACAGGCTGAAGCACGGGCAGCCCGGTTGGTGCAGCAGTTGAGATCCTTGGGCATCAAGCCAGAATTGTAGCGATCGTAACCAGGTGACACTTTACGACGGCAGGGCGATCGCTTTCACATCTTTCCAGGCACTCCCATCCCCCTAACTATGTACTGCTATGCCTTCAAATCGCTTGATTACGCTGTTGACTGACTTTGGCTTAAACGACGTTTATGTCGGCGTGATGAAAGGCGTAATTGCCAGCATTGATCAAAGTTTGCGAGTCATTGATTTAACCCATCAAATTCCGCCTCAAAATATTACAGCGGCGCAGTTTAATCTACTCAATGCCTATCCTTATCTTCCGTCGGGAACGGTTCATGTTGCTGTTGTTGATCCGGGGGTAGGCAGCGATCGTCGGGCAGTTGCAATCGAGCTAGAAGATGGATTTCTGGTTGGTCCTGATAACGGGTTGTTTACAGGATTGATGACGACAAAAGCAGTTGTTCAGGCTGTTGAATTAAGCGATCGTCAGTACTGGCGCGTTCCTGACCCTAGCAACACTTTTCATGGACGAGATATTTTTGCTCCGGTTGCCGCACATCTCGCGCTTGGAGTTTCAATTACAAAACTTGGAGAAATCATCGATTCAGATACCTTAATTCAAAATTCGATTGTGTCCTATAAAACAACAGCAGCAGGCTATCAGGGGAGGATTCAGCACATCGATCGATTTGGCAATGTCATCACCAACATTCCCGGTAAACTAGTTCAGAATAAACGCTGGTCGGTGCGAGTAAAGAAGCGATCGATTCCGGGCTGTCAGCGTTATGGGGAAGCGGAAGTGGGGAATCCAATTGCATTAGTCGGCAGTCACGGCTGGGTCGAAATTGCAATTAATGGGGGTGATGCTCACTTTCAGCTACGGCTCAACTGGGAAGACGAGATTGACTTGAAAGTTGAAATGTAGATTTACAAGATTAAAACTATTCGTCTTGCTCAAATAGTCTAACCAAATTACTTGGACTTCCAGGCATAAAAGTCTGTTTCGTAGAGATTGCCCTGCTGTGCCTCAGGTTCTGGGTCTGCTTCTAGCATGAGTTCTTCCAAGCGCGATAGCTTTATTCTATTGATTGCATGAATGGAACCGAGAGAAGCAGCACTACAATCGAAGTAAGTGGACGCATCGGAAACTACAAGCTGAGGAAAGAGGGCAATGCAGACTGAAACGATGACCTCGCAGGGAGAAGTGCTTCGCAGCACACCGGTCTATCAGGGGCAGTTTGGCGAATTTACGATCACCCCAGACGATCGCCGAGAAGTAATCATTTACCGTGGTGGACTCACGATCGCGGCAGTTAGTTTTGCGATCGGTTCAACCCTGGCACTCACTCAGGGGAATCAGCCCTTCATCCAGTCGCTTCTGACTCCGCTCTACACGCTGTTTACGATCGGTCTGGGCATCAGCCTGTTCACCATTCACATTTATCTCAAAGTCCTACACCGAACGCTGCAAGCATTTTGGCTTATCGGTGCGATCGCTTCGCTTTTTGTGGCTCACTTTAGCCCTGAACCGTTTGTGTCCACGGTCTATCGCTATCCGCTCACGCTATTGGGCATAGGATTTGCCTTTGCTGCCCTAACCGGAATTTTCTTTAAAGAAGCCTTCTGCTTCGATCGCTTAGAAACTAAGCTGCTTACGCCGATCGTTCCGCTGCTGCTCTTAGGACACCTCACCGGACTGCTGCCGCTCCAGGTCGAACAAACTCTGCTGGCAAGCTGGGCAGGGTTGTTTGTTGTGTTTGCATTCCGAAAAGTGATCCAACAAATTCCGCCCGATATTGGCGATAAAAGCGTGTTCGAGTATCTCAAGCAGCAAAGGTGATCGAAACCTGTTTGAATCTGATCATCATTGCGAGCATTCGAGTAAACAGCTATCGTTCTGACTTTCGCGATTCTGGGCATTTTAAGCTGACTTGCGTTTAGCCTGCCTGAAGGAAAGGAAATCGTGGAAGACGATCGCGCTTACTGGGTTGCCTGGTCCCACATTGCTGGTGTAGGGGCAATCTTGCTGCGGCGGTTGCATTTGCATTTTGGTTCTCTGGCTGCTGCCTGGTTTGCTCCTGCCGAAAATTTGCAAGCGATCGAAGGCGTCGGCTGGCAAACGGCTGAATCGATCGGGGCAGCGCGATCGGCTCTTGATCCCCATAATCTGCTGCAACAGCATGAGCAGGAAAATCCCTGCTTCTGGACACCTGCTGATGCGGGTTATCCCCGACTGTTGCTGGAAATGGCTGACCCTCCCCCTATCCTTTACTATCGCGGCACAGTCGATCTGATAGAAAATCAGGGACAAACGCCCTGTATCGCGATCGTCGGCACTCGCAGCCCTTCTGAGTATGGCAAACGCTGGACGCGCCGGATTACAACTGCGCTGATTGAAGCAGGCTATACCATCGTTTCTGGACTGGCAGACGGCATTGATACAATCGCCCACCATGCCTGTCTTGAAGCGGGAGGACGCACGATCGCGGTCATGGGAACGGGAGTAGACGTGGTTTATCCCTGGCGCAACAAAGAGCTTGCCTGCCGAGTTATCGAGCATGGCTTACTGCTGAGTGAATATCCGGCGGGAACCCAGCCCGATCGGGTTCATTTTCCGCGTCGAAATCGCATTATTGCAGGGTTATGCCGAGCAACGCTGGTGCTAGAGGCTCCGCAAAAATCTGGGGCACTAATTACCGCACGGTTGGCAAATGAGTATGGGCGCGATGTCTATGTGCTGCCCAATTCGCTGGACAATTCGCGGGCAAGAGGCTGTCTGGAACTGCTGAACCAGGGAGCCGCCCTCATCCTGGGAGAAACTGAGCTGCTAGAAAACTTAGCATCGCTGCCGCAACTTGTGTCTTCATGTGCTGCCGTCGATCGAGCAGCTGTCCATCAAAATCCTAAAAATCAAGATTCTAGAAATCAAATCTCCAATCTCACCAGTCAGCTTTCCCTGCTGTCTAACTCATCGATCGATTCCCCCCTGGACGAAAGTGCTTTGCCTCGCCGCCCCCCTGATGGGGTGAATCACTCTGAACCGCTGAAAGGATTAGCTACTGACCTACAGCAGGTGTTTTCAGCCGTTTCCGCAGAACCCGTTCTGGTCGATCGAATTGTTCAAGAAACTGGGCTGCTGCCGGGTCAAGTGCTTAGTGCCTTAACTCAGCTTGAATTAATGGGGTTAGTCACCCTGTCTGGTGGGGCACGGTATTCACGGTTGTAATTCGGGTATGTTATGGGACATATCTAGGGCTGAAGCTCAATTCAGGGTGTTTCCGTCTTTTGAGGTTTTATGATGATGTCTGCTTATCGCTTAAAAGAAATCGTTGTGCCGCTCCTGATTGCCATGTTCACGACGCTGCTTACAGTAGGGTCGCTTTCGCTGCTGCTGCAAACTCCAGAGAGAGAAGTATCCGCCACCAAAACGATTTATATGCAGAGTAGCACTCCGTAGAGCAACTTAATTAAAGCAGTCGTTCAGCACTATCAAACAAAGCATCGCTTTGGGAACACTGCTTTATACCAGGATAATCTTGCAGCCCGTTCTAGACTAACTGATTGTCCCTATAGCACTTTCACATTGGGCTGAAGTAACCTCAGCAGCACAAACAGCAAATAATGCTGCTCAGTCTGAACGAGAATAAATGGAAATCTCTTCTAAGTTAAGAGAATATAAAACCGAGTAAATTTTCTGCAATAAGATCTCGTTTTGCAGACAAAATCAACGGGTATTTCCTGAGAATGCTGTATTTTTTAACCAGGAACAGCATCCCTAGAAAACTAGATTTCTACATGTAATCGACGGAATCAGGAGGAAATCATCCCCAGGAAAGCGCAAGGTAATCGAGAGAAAGGCAGTTATAGGGAAAAAGCAACATGACGATGCGAATTCTAGTCACGGGCGGCGCCGGATTTATTGGTTCTCACTTGATCGATCGCCTGATGAAGCAGGGGCATGAAGTTCTTTGTTTAGATAACTTTTACACGGGGCACAAGCGAAATATTGCTCACTGGTTGGGTAATCCTAATTTTGAGCTGATTCGCCATGATATTACCGAGCCGATTCGTCTGGAAGTTGACCAGGTGTATCATCTCGCTTGTCCAGCCTCACCCGTTCACTATCAGTACAATCCTGTTAAGACGATTAAAACCAACGTCCTGGGAACACTGAATATGTTGGGGCTAGCAAAGCGGGTGAAAGCTCGGTTTTTGTTGGCTTCCACCTCTGAAGTGTATGGCGATCCCGAAATCCACCCCCAAACGGAAGATTACCGAGGCAACGTCAATCCGATCGGAATTCGGAGCTGCTATGACGAAGGCAAACGGGTCGCAGAAACCCTGGCATTTGATTATCACCGTCAGAACGATGTTGAAATTCGCGTTGCTCGCATCTTCAACACCTACGGTCCAAGAATGCTGGAAAATGACGGACGTGTTGTCAGCAACTTTGTTGTGCAGACACTTCAGGGGCAGCCGCTTACCGTTTACGGACAGGGATCACAAACGCGCAGTTTTTGCTACGTTTCTGACCTGGTTGAGGGGTTGATGCGCCTGATGAACGGTGACTTTATCGGTCCCGTAAATTTGGGGAATCCTGATGAGTACACGATTCTAGAGCTGGCACAAGCGGTTCAGCAAATGGTTAACCCCGATGTGCCAATCGACTTTAAGCCCCTACCGCAAGATGATCCGCGTCGTCGCAAGCCAAATATTACCCGTGCTCAAACCCATCTTGGATGGCAGCCCACCGTTCCGTTAACAGAGGGTTTGCAGCGCACGATCGAGGATTTCCGGGCAAGGCTGAGTGCAGATCAGTCGATTGATCAATCCGCACAAGCCGGCACTCATCCTGCTCAGGTTTAGTCAATGGCATAGGAATTGGGCATTGGGTCCCTATCTGCCGTCGTTCATCTCAGAATCAAGTCAACCCGCCATTTGCAGGCTCTATTGTTCAGCAAGTTTCAGTAAATTTGAGGAGAAACTATGCGTGTTTGTGTCATCGGCACCGGCTATGTAGGTTTGGTAACGGGCGTTTGTTTATCGCACATTGGGCATCATGTGATTTGCGTTGACAACAACGAAGAGAAGGTCAAGCTGATGCAGGCAGGACAGTCTCCTATTTTTGAACCAGGGCTGTCCGATTTGATGCAGACAGCGATCCAGAACGGACAGATTGAATTCACGACCGATCTGGGTGCAGGCGTTCGCCACGGAGACATTCTCTTTATTGCTGTTGGTACACCGCCCCTGCCGAATGGTGAGAGCGATACCCGCTATGTTGAAGCTGTGGCACGTGGCATCGGAGCGCATCTTAACGGCGGCTATAAGGTGATTGTCAATAAATCAACGGTTCCGATCGGCTCTGGCGACTGGGTACGAATGATTGTGCTGGATGGTGTAGCTGAGCAGCAGGCAGCTCTTGTCGGCACTGGCGGCTCAACGCTGACCGATCTCAAACCGGAGTTCGACGTGGTGAGCAATCCAGAGTTTTTGCGAGAAGGATCGGCCGTTTATGACACCTTTAACCCCGACCGCATCGTGCTGGGCAGCAACAACCCGAAAGCCGTGTCGATGATGAAAGAACTCTATGCACCGATTGTCTCGCGGGAGTTCGCGGAAGATAAATCGCTGCCGACGGTTCCTGTGCTGGTAACAGACATTAGTTCCGCGGAGATGATCAAGTACGCTGCGAATGCGTTTTTGGCAACTAAAATTAGCTTCATTAACGAAGTTGCCAATATTTGCGATCGAGTTGGGGCAGATGTAACGCAGGTTGCAAAAGGAATTGGTTTGGATTCTCGGATTGGCAGCAAGTTCCTGAATGCAGGTATTGGCTGGGGTGGCTCCTGCTTCCCCAAAGATGTGTCTGCCCTGATTCATACTGCGGATGACTACGGCTATGAGGCTCAGTTGCTTAAAGCAGCCGTAAGCGTGAATCAGCGACAGCGCATGATCGCCCTGGAAAAACTTCAGCAGGTGCTCAAGATTCTG
Organism: Leptolyngbya sp. FACHB-711; assembly: GCF_014695615.1. Classification (NCBI taxonomy): domain Bacteria; kingdom Bacillati; phylum Cyanobacteriota; class Cyanophyceae; order Leptolyngbyales; family Leptolyngbyaceae; genus Leptolyngbya; species Leptolyngbya sp. FACHB-711. Next base: position 25,807 of record NZ_JACJOR010000462.1, on the reverse strand, counting down.
AAGGGTAAGACGGTTGGATTGCTCGGACTCACCTTCAAGCCCGACACAGACGATATGAGAGATGCACCCGCCCTTGACCTGATTGAAAGCCTGCATCGCCTGGGGGCAAAAGTGAAGGCATACGATCCGCTGGTTTCTCAGAGCGGTCTGCGGCATGGCTTATCGAATGTCTTTGTTGAAACCGACGCTGAGCGATTGGCAGATGGCTGTGACGCACTGGTCGTGGTGACAGAATGGAAGCAGTTTGCTAGCCTCGACTACGTGAAGATGGCAGGACTGATGACCAATCCTGTGATTATTGACGGTCGTAACTTCCTGGATCAGGCAGCTCTGGAACAGGCGGGCTTCCGCTATGTCGGTGTGGGTCGTTAATTCCGATCGTTTGCTATCGTTCTAAAAGGACATGAGGGTCTATTTGTCCTGAATGTCTGTCTTGATTTCGAGGGTTTGGTGCTGCCAAGCCCTTTTTTTGCGATCGGTTTCTACACTAATAAGGAGAAGCAGACGTAATCGATCGATTCACGCGGTGCAGATTCAATGATAGAAACTCAATACAGCCACGCCTGGAATTTGTCCTCAGAAGAAGCTGTGCAGCTTCAGCATCGGCTCAAGTCAAACATCATCACGATTGATCAGCTGGGCGAAGTACGATCGGTGGCGGGAGTGGATGTGGGATTTGAAGATGGAGGCAATACAACGCGAGCAGCCGTTGCCGTTCTCAGTTTTCCTGACCTGCGTTTAGTGGAACGATCGGTCGCCCGTCGTCCAACCAGTTTTCCCTATGTTCCCGGCTTGCTGTCGTTTCGAGAAGTTCCGGCGGTGCTGGATGCCCTGGAGAAGCTGCGAACTTTGCCTGATTTGCTGCTATGCGATGGACAAGGAACAGCTCATCCGCGTCGGTTTGGCATTGCCTGTCATTTGGGGCTGCTAATTAACCTGCCTGCGATCGGGGTAGGAAAATCGCTACTGGTGGGTAAGTATGAGGAAGTTTTAGATACCAAAGGCGCGTGGCAGCCTCTAACACATCGCGGGGAAACGATCGGGGCAGTGCTGCGAACTCGTCCGGGCACAAAACCGCTTTACATTTCCCCCGGACATCGGATTAGCTTAGCGACGGCGATCGACTTTGTGTTGCGCTGCACGACCCGGTATCGGTTACCGGAAACCACTCGCTTTGCCCACAAGCTTGCCTCAGAAACGCCTGCTGCTCAGATCGATGCAATGCTGGCGGATAAGGAGCGAAATCTAGAAACCGAGGAACAGGTCAAACAGGGACAGCTTGATCTCTCTATCTAGCGCAGGAGGATTTAGCGCAGGGAAATTTAACGCAGATTGGCAGGCTATAGTGGGAAAGGATTTGCGGCTAGTACAACCTCCAGTTCGCAGAATTCGCAGAAATTGTCTGATTCAGCCGATCGACGTCAGATATTGACCAATGAGGAGAAAGCGATGACTTCCCCACAGCCTGCTTCAACTGACACCCCTGCAACGCCAACTCGTTCAACTGATGCGCCAGAAGTTGTTCCTCAGCCTGAGCCTGCTTTTGGCTGGACACGCTATGCCGAAATTATCAATGGACGGTTTGCCATGATTGGCTTTGTCGCGCTGTTGATTCTAGAATTCTTTACGCGGCAGGACTTTTTCACCTGGATAGGGCTGCGCTAATCGATCGAGAAGCAGGGAATTCCTGAGTGAGGCAGAGGCAGTCTGAACAATAAATAGTATCGCAGTTTCCTAAAGTGGAAATTGCTTTTTGAAAACTTCAGGAAGATCGGGAAAGCGTCGTATGATTTACGGCAACCCGATCTTTAATTTTAGTAGCAAGAACTACAGTCTCGCCAAGAAAATGATATCTTTGGAGTAGAGGAATACCACAAGATATCAGCCAAGGATGTTCACAATGAGCAGAAACCGTCATCAATCCATCACACAAACCGCTCAGCTCCACCGGGAAAATCTGCGTCGTAATCTAGAGCGTCGCCTTGAAGCTGCGCGAGCAAGCGGTGACCAAAGTTTAGTCAAAATGCTGGAAGCAGAAGCAAGCTATATCGGCTAAAGCCATTGGCTTGTCAGTCCTTCGTTCGCTGTTTAAGCTTCTTGCTGATGAACTGGGCAATGCAGGCTGGATTGACTGAACTTGAAGCTGTACTGGCTCCTTGATATGACGGACGTGCAGCTTAAGTTATTTTCCATTTAGTTAGCTCCATTGGTTGCGGGGTGAGGTGTAAGGACCTGACCCCATTTTCTTACGGCTAAGTAGACAAGATGCTAAGCAGACAGGATCTCAAGGCGATCGGCAAGGTGAGCAGTTGCTACCCTGGCAACCTTAAAAGCCATAAAACTCAGAAGCGAGCCGCTAACCCATAACCGAAGCGAGGAGCCGACGCGTGTTGAGCAAATCGTAGACGGCTGCAACCAGATTGGCGTGAATGGCGGTGGGCTGGAAGGATTGAAGGTAGGACTGACTGCGGATGCCGCAAGTGAGGGCGATCGTCGGAATTCCCACGGCTTGACCTGCGAGAATATCAGCTTCGGTGTCGCCAATCATGCAGGCAGAAGTCGCGATCGTACCCGGATTTCTCCAGGAACACTCGGCAATGACGCTGCTCAATAAATTTGTTTTATGCTCCGCCAGATTGACGTAAGCAAAGGAATCATCGGATGTGCCGCGAATTTGGCTAAACAGGTGGGCTAATCCTTCGCTTTGCAGCCACTGAGCCGCCTGGTTTTGACGGCGCAGCGTTACCAAAACAAGCCGAACCCCTTGGCTATGGAGCAGCGATAGGGCATGACGAACACCGGACTGGAGCGTATCTTGATGCAGCAGCTCTGGCTGATTTACAATCTGGCTGACTTGCTGAAGAAAGAAATCGATTTGTTCTCCCTGAAGCCCCGATCGCATCGCGATTTCTCGATCGGGCGTACGCTCTTGCTTCATTTGCCAGAACTGAGACTTGCTGAGCTGGTGAAGCGGGATTGAAGCTCCGTGAGCAACGGTGGCAGCTTGCACAGCGGCTAACCCCTGGCAATAGGTGCTGTAGTATCGTTCAGAAACATCCACGATCGGACCGTCAAAGTCGCAGAACACGGTGAGCGGAGTCATGGAACAGGCAGAGGATCTGTAGTGAAGCTGCACCCGTTGCTGATGAGTCGAAACGGCAAGACTTGCCATAGACGTTAATCGATCCAGGGAATTAATGTAACATTGGTTCACATTAGCAATCGATCTAATAAGGTGTCAACCGCTACAGAGGAAAATTTAATTAGTAAATTTTATATCAATGGATACAGTTTTTGAACGGCGCATCGCGTTGCTCTAGGGCTTCGCAATCGAGAAAGCTTCAAAGAGAAAAGGAATTATTCCACAGTTGAGGCTTCGCGTTCTAGCAGAATCGTAACTGGACCGTCGTTTTCGATCGAGACCTGCATCATTGCCCCAAAGCGACCTGTCTCGACTTTGAGCTTGCTCTGGCGTAGTTTTTGCACAAAAATTTCGTAATATTGCTCAGCAGAAGTCGGAGTAGCTGCTCGATCGAATCCAGGTCGTCTTCCTTTGCGGCAGTCTCCGTATAGAGTGAACTGACTGATGACCAGAATTTCGCCCTGAATGTCCAGGATAGAGCGATCGAATCTGTCGCCCGACTCTCCCGGAAACAGGCGCAGGTCAAGGCATTTTCGCACCATCCAATCTAGCTCTGCTTCGGTATCGGTGTTGGCAATGCCAACGAGCAGGTTTAAGCCACGTCCGATTTTGCCAATAATTTCGCCATCAACAGTGACTTGAGAAGCAGTGACTCGCTGAATAACAACGCGCATAGTCGGAAAGATTCAGAGAAAGCAAACGACCTTAAATTCAATACCTTGTAAGGTGAACGTTCTTGCCCGCCCTATTCAGCAGGTTATCGCTCAAACCAATGGGACAAGATGCCCACTTTATCTTCAACAAAAAGGAAATAAATAAGGACAAAGGGTTAGATTCAGGGTCTTAAAGTGAAAATCGGGCAGGAAACTAACCCACCCGATTACTCCATTGGGGAAACTGCTATGCAGCGTGAATCGATTCCAGCAGTCAATTACTTGCCGAAGCCTTTGCCGCGACTTGAGGGAACACAGAAGCAGTCTTGAATCTGCTGGCGTAGCGTGTCGTGATCCAGATTTTGACCAATCAGCACGATCTGATTTTTCTTGGGACGATCGCCCCACTCTTCATCGTCAAGAGAGAATCGCTTGCCGCTGAGGTGGAAGATGTGACGCTTCGGGCTTTCGTCGAACCAGAGGATGCCTTTGGCGCGGAAGACCGAGGCAGGCAGCAGATTGTCGAGGAAGTTCTGGAATTTTTTGATGGCGAAGGGCTTGTCGCTCTCGATTGAGATTGAGGTGAAGCCGTCTACTGCCAGGTGATCGGAGTGGTGATGGTGGTGATCGTGGTCGTGGTCATGCTCGCAGTGTCCGTGGTCATGGTCGCAGGCGGAGTGGTCGTGATGGTCGTGGTCGTGATCGTGATCGTGGTGGTCGTGATCATGCGCGTGATCGTGTCCCTTCTCCTCGGGCGCGAAATACTTGTCGGACTCAAACAGGCCCACGCTGAGGATGAGCGGCAGCGGAACCTGAGCTTTTTTAGTGCGGAGAATTCTGGCTCCGTCTTTCACATCCCGGATTTTGACTTCCAGCAAATCGAGGTTTGCTTCATCGACCAGATCGGTTTTGTTCAGCAGAATGATGTCGCCGTAGAGAATCTGGTTGTAGGCTGCCTGGCTGTTAAAGAGATCAAGGCTGTAGTTCTCGGAGTCAACTACAGTGACGATCGAATCTAGACGAGTTAAATCGCGCAGTTCGGTTCCCAGGAAAGTGAGGGCGATCGGTAAGGGATCAGCCAGTCCGGTAGTTTCAACGACCAGGTAATCAATCTGATCGCGGCGTTCCAAAACACGGTAAACGGCTTCGACCAGATCGTTATTAATGGTGCAGCAAATACAGCCGTTGCTGAGTTCCACCATGTTATCGTCGCTGTTATCCAGGGTGATCAGCAGTTCGTTGTCAATGCCAATCTCGCCGAATTCGTTGACAAGAACTGCGGTTTTTAGCCCTTCCTGGTTTGTCAGGATGTGGTTGAGCAGGGTCGTTTTACCGCTTCCTAGAAATCCGGTAATAATCGTCACCGGAAGCCCGTGCTTGGCATTGTCCATCTTCAAGGGCGAATTTGTCGTGGCTGCTGATGTCATAACCCGTAGGAGAAAGCGTCAGAATAGGAAGGAAAGCTTGCAACGTGACATCCTTTTCTGGAATGCTGACGGTTGCGAATGCCTCTTTTCCTTATTATTGCTGATTTCCTCAAAGATGAGGTTTAACAGATACTTATGACTCTAACGCTGTATAACACCCTAACCCGACGCAAAGAACCGTTTGAGCCGATCGAACCCGGTAAGGTGAAGATGTATTGCTGCGGCGTGACGGTGTATAACTACAGCCACCTGGGTCATGCCCGAACCTATGTAGTGTGGGACACGATGCGGCGATATTTGCGCTGGCGCGGCTACGAGGTGCGCTATGTGCAGAACTTTACTGATATTGACGACAAGATTCTGAACAGGGCGCGAGAAGAAGGCTCGACGATGCAGGAAGTTGCCGATCGCTACACGCAAGCCTACTTTGAGGATATGCGGCGGCTCAACATTCTGGAGGCAGACGAGTACCCGCGTGCGACCCATACGCTAAACGGTATTAAGCGACTAATTCACGAACTGGAGCAAAAGGGCTTTGCCTACGCCGCCGAAGGCGATGTCTATTACAGCGTGCGGAATTTCGCGGAATACGGCAAGCTGTCTGGGCGCAGGTTAGAAGATATGCAAGCAGGCGCAAGCGGTCGAGTAGAGGCTGATCCCGATGCCCAAAAGAAAAAAGACCCATTTGACTTTGCCCTGTGGAAAGCCGCAAAGCCGGGAGAACCCGCCTGGGAATCAGATTGGGGATCGGGTCGTCCGGGATGGCACATCGAATGCTCAGCAATGGTGCGCGAGTGCTTCGCAGATGCCGGTGGTAAAGAATTGGGGGAGACGATCGACATTCACATGGGCGGCGCAGACTTAATCTTTCCGCATCACGAAAACGAAATTGCGCAGTCGGAGGCGGCAACCGGGCATCCCTTAGCCCGCTATTGGCTGCATAACGGAATGTTGAACGTGAGCGGCGAGAAGATGTCAAAATCGCTGGGAAATTTTACGACGGTGCGCGCACTGCTAGATTCCCCAAACGCGCCTGATCCGATGGCAGTTCGCCTGTTCTTGCTGCAAGCTCAGTATCGCAAACCGCTCGACTTTACCGAAGAAGGCTTGACCTCGGCGACGAATGCCTGGGAGACGCTCACCGAGGGACTGCTGTTTGGCTTCAAGCACGGCGAGTCTGTGGGCTGGACAGATACGCAGGATTCCGCGTTTGGCGACCCGGCAGCGATGCGAATTCCCGATAGCGAAGCCGTGAAGCAGTTTCAGGCGGCAATGGACGATGACCTGAATACGGCGGGCGCAATGGCGGTAATTTTCGATTTAGCCAAGGAGCTTCAAAAAGAGAGCAATCGCCTGGTTCACGATGGCAAAGCCTTGTCCGATGCACAAACCCTGCGCGAACAGTGGCAAACCCTGGTCTGCCTCGCCCAAATTTTAGGACTGGAGGCAAAGCCCGTTGAGGAAACGATCGCCATTGACCCAGCTCAAATCGAGTCGCTGATTGAACAACGGCAGGCAGCGAAAAAATCGAAGAACTTTGCCGAAGCCGATCGCATCCGAGATGAACTGAAGGCTCAAGGCATTGCGCTGGTGGATAAACCGGGCGGTGTTGTGGAGTGGCACAAGATTTGATCAGATATTACTCAGATATTACAGGGAGTGAAGCGATCGCCATGACCCCGCTACTCCAACAGCTCATAGACCAGCCGACTGGAATCCGAGGAGCGTGGGAGAAGTTCAAACTGATCCAGCGGGCATGGGTAGGATCTTCAGGAGGGTGACTAGTCTATCCCGATGGAATTCTCGACCTTGTCAAAAGCAGTCCGCGCCTTTCGCCGAGAGATTTTAACCATGGCACAAGGAGCTAGCGATTCCTCCAGCCGTAGAACCAGCCGATGATACTGGGTTCACCCTGCATCTTTTCGAAGTCGCGCCGATTTTCTGCGGCAACCCGGGCATACCAGAGGCAGTGCTGTTCCCACTCTTCGCGCGATTGAACTTCGTGATAGAACTGGTGGGTGGTTTGATAGACAGTGAAGACTTCGGCAACGTCTGCCTGGGGTGTAGGGATGATGTGATGGGGAAACTCAGACATAGGAGCAGGGGGGATCGGGGGTTCTTTTAGCGTAACGGTTCTGGTAGTAAGCGACCAGTTGCCCTAGAGCCAGCCCCGCAATCGATAAACCACGATGCCGATGTATTCTTTCAAGGCACGGGTAAAGCCGTAGAGACCATCAATGTCGGGCAGCAGGCTGAGCAGTCTGGCTTCGCTGCTTCCGTTAGCGGCAGCAAATTCCTGGTCAGCAATGAGAAAGTCGGTGGGGGCAGGAAGGGCTTCGATTCCTAACTTTTTGAAGATCTGAATCGATCGCGGCATGTGCATTGCAGACGTAACCAGCAAAATTCGATTAATGCGGCGCGACTGAAGAAGCTGCTTTACATTTACAGCGTTTTCGCGAGTGTTGAGCGAAGTAGGATCTTGAACGATCGCCGACCTGGGAACCCCTAACGCTTCGACCAACTTTGCCATATCTGCCGATTCAGGATCGCCGCCGCCCTGCCAGGAAATTCGTCCGCCGCTGAGGATCACCAGAGGAGCTTTGCCCTCCAGATATAGCCTTGCTCCATGAATCGGTCGATCGCCTGCCTCCATGACATCAATCCAGGGGCGGGGTGGACTTTGGGACTTGGTGGCACCGCCTAAAACAACGATCGCCTCTGCGGTGGGCAGGTTTGCGGGCGGAAGATACTGCTGTTCAAGCGATCGAACCAGAGCGGCGGAAACCGATCGATTGCTGGTAAGCAGGAGCAGAGCCAGAGCAAGCCCAATACAGCCTGCGGTCAAGCGGGGACGTTTCCAGACCGTAAACAGAGCGATGATCAGCAAAAAGCAGGACAGTCCGAGCGGGTAAATCAGCAGCGGCAGCAGTTTAGAGAAGAAAAGAAACATGGCAACTGAAAGGTAGGAAAAGGACAGGAGGTGCAAGGGGAATTGGCTGCTTCGCAGTTCTCCCGAAGGGGAATCGCGCTAGTCTAAAGCTTCAGAGGACGTTTGAGCCGCGATACCCCTAATCCGAACCGCCTCCTCGCTCCCTAATTCGGAGGGGAACCGAGCCAACTTCGCTCTCGTTCAAAATTTCTTGAAGTTGGGAGAGCTAAGGGGCAATCCAGGATATCTGCTACTCCTCAAACATCCTCTCAGCAACGCCTGATTGTCTACCCTAATTCAGACCAATTTCATGAATATTGAAACCCTCGCCGTTCATGCGGGTCGATCGATCGATCCTGCCACTAAAGCCGTAACGACTCCTTTGTATCTCTCTACGACCTTTGAGCGAGAGCCAGACGGCAGCTATCCGCATGGATTTCTCTATACGCGCATGGCGAGTCCTAATCGAGAAATGCTGGAAGAGTGTCTTGCTGCGCTGGAAGCTGGAGCGGCGGCGGCGGCGTTTTCTTCGGGGTCTGCTGCCACGATGAGCGTATTTCAGTCGCTTGCGCCAGGGGAGCATGTGATTGCGCCGCTGGATGCTTATTCGGGGACAACCGCATTGCTCAAGACCGTGCTGATTCCGTGGGGGTTAGAAGTTTCGTTTGTGGATTTGACGGACCTGGCTCAGGTGCAGCAGGCGGTTCGCTCTAATACAAAGCTAATCTGGACGGAAACGCCCTCGAACCCGATGCTGCGAATTACAGACATTGCGGCAGTGGCAACGATCGCCCATCAGCACGGCGCGATTTGTGTTTGTGACAATACCTGGGCGTCTCCGGTGCTTCAGCGACCGTTTGAGCAGGGGGCGGATTTAATTATTCATTCCACGACGAAATATTTGGGTGGACATAGCGATGTGCTGGGAGGTGCGGTCGTGGCGCAAGCGAACGACGATCGGTTTGGGCGAATTCGTCAGATCCAGATCACAGGTGGGGCGGTAGCGGCCCCGTTTGACTGCTGGCTAGTTCTGCGGGGCATTCAAACCCTACCTTATCGAATGCGGGCACATTCGGAAAATACGATGAAAGTGGCAGTTGCGCTGGCTCAGCATCCGGCAGTCGAAGCGGTTCATTATCCAGGGTTAGCTGAGCATGAGGGACATTCGATCGCCAAAAAACAGATGCGCGACTTTGGCGGGATGCTGTCTGTGCAGGTGAAAGGCGGCAGAGCAGCGGCGTTTGCAGTGGCGGCGGGGGTGAAACTTTTGACGCGGGCGACCAGTCTGGGAGGAGTTGAAAGTCTGATTGAACATCGTGCCTCGATCGAAGGGGCAGGAACCCAAACACCAGAAAATTTGCTGCGATTGTCGATCGGCTTGGAAAACCCTGATGATCTGGTGGCTGACTTGACACAAGCCCTCGATCGCGCTGTGGTAGAAAAATAAGGGCATGGCGAGGAGTTGAGCGGGAGCAAAGCTGAGTGATAAACGGTGCAGTCAAAACCGCCGGGAATGCGATCAGCTCCTGGCTGGAAGAGAAGGCAGCAAAGCAATCTTTGATTGGAGATTCGGTATTTTTCAGCAAAGCGCATTTTCCCTGGACGGAGGAACTGGAGGCAAACCGGCAGACCATTCGGCAGGAATGCGATCAGGTAATGGGAAGGAAATTCCCCTAATCTCGCTTAAAAAAGGGGAACGAAATGTTTCTGGGCGTTGTTTTGCAATCGATTAAGCGGATGGATTAAGTTAACAAACTCAGTTAACAAATCAAGTTAGAAATTAAGTTAATTGTTTCAAACTCTCCCTTTTTGGGAAAATTTTAAGAGAATTTCGATCGCCCTTCTACTTACCCTAAACCTGTTCAAATCTATTCCCTGGTATCGCTCGATCGCTAGCTAATTTTACGAAGTGAGTTGCCACATTTTCTTATGACAGCGAACCGTACCCAATCTATTGATATCTCTAAGTTCAGTCGATCGATCGCCAGAGTTGCTATCTCTGAGCTGAGAGGCGATCGCTTTTTTGAGAAGTATAAGAAACCAGGAATTCCAGTTGTTTTGACTGGGGTATTTCAGCCCGATACCGACTGGAATATCGACTATCTTTCCCATTTGCTAAGCGATCAGGAATTTGTGCTGCGCTACTACGGCAAAGCGCGATATCAGCAAGATAAACGCCAGTGGACAAGCATTGGCAGCGGCGTTGCACCCCAAACGAAACCATTTCTGGAATACGCAGAGCTATTACAGAGCGGCGAAGCGTACGAGCAGGATATTTACCTGGCAAAATGCCCAATTCACGATACGCCCTTGATCGAGACAGAGGCGATCGAAGACTACAAAACTGCGATGAATCAGATCGGCTTCACTCAGCCTGCTAGCACAATGAACCTTTGGGTAGGACCAGGAGGTCATGTTGAGTCGCTGCACTATGACGTGATGGATGGGACGCTGATTCAGCTTCATGGCTCGAAGCGCGTGGTCTTGTTTCCTCGATCGCAGCTCAGCAACCTTTATCCGTTTCCGTTTTATGTGCATTTGTGGCACGGTTTGAGGTTGCGATCGTGGTTTAGCCAGGTGTATCCCGATCGTCCAGATTATGAAGCGTTTCCTAAACTTAAAGCGGCGATGCAGCACCGGATCGAAGTGATTTTGAATCCAGGCGAAGTGCTTTACATTCCAGCAGGGTGGTGGCACGAGATCTCGGCCCTGGGCGATGAAATGGTGTGTTCGGTGAATCGCTTCTGGCGGGTGTATCCAACTCCTCGTGCCGTCTTCTTCTGGGGACGCTGTCGGGGCTATCTGGGATCGGTTTGTGCGGTTCCTCATACGATCGGCAGCCTGATCGCAGCTCTGTTTCGACCCGATCGCCAGCAGCGGATTCGGCAAATTTTGCAAATGCTCTAGCGTTGTCGGATTACGGCACATTTAAAAAAAACTCGTCATAATCGCAGCAGTGTTCTCCCGCTTGCCGGGAAACAGTTCTGACAATCTGACAACGACTCTCCCATTCCTTCTGGCATGACGAACGTAAACCCCTTTTCTCTAGGCTGGATTCAGCGTCACTACCGGCTGATTGTTTTGCTGACTGCTGGATCGTTAGCCGTCATGCCCGGAGCGGTGATTGCGCCTGTTTTGCCGCAAATTGTACAGCAGCTTGCCCTCAGCAAAACCCTCGCAGGCTATCTTGTGAGTGCCCATTATCTGACGGTGGCACTATGCAGTCCGGTACTGGGAATTCTTGCCGATCGCCTGGGACGAACCAGAGTGCTGATCGGGTCACTGCTGGCATTTTCGATCGCTGGGATTGCGGGAGCCTGGACGACCAGCTTTTTGCCGATGTTGACCACTCGCGCCCTGCTGGGAGCCGCTACAGGAGGCATTGCCGCCGCCAGCCTGGGACTGCTGGCACAGATGTATCCCGATGAACAGGCGCGATCGCGGGCAATTGCTTACGCTTCGACTGCGCTAACGCTGGCAAACATTGTCTACCCACTGATGTCCGGCTGGACGGGAGCGCAAAACTGGCGGTCTGCTTTCTATCTATACGGTTTAGGGGTTCCACTTGCGCTGCTTGCGCTGCTGTTTCTACGCGAGGGCAAAGTCGCGCCAAGGGCAGCCAAAGCCGCTCAACAAAAAAATCTGGCGCAAGTGCTGCTCCGCCAGCCCCAAGTTCTACGTCTGTTGCTGACGCTGGGTATTACCGCCGCCACCGCTTTCGCTGCTGTGATTTATCTGCCGCTGCACCTGACCACCACGCTCGGCACAAGCACGATTGATAACGCCCTGGTACTGGCATCTCAGGCGATTGGAGCAGCCTTGAGTTCTGCCCTTGTGGTCAGTCGGCTGCATCGTCGCTTTGGCATAGTTGCCGCGATTCCGCTCGGCTTAGGACTGCTTGCCCTTGCTGCTGTGCTTATCCCGCAGGCTCAAGCATATTCCCTTTTCATTCCCCTTGCGTTTCTGTTTGGCGCAGGCTTGGGGATTGCCGTTCCCAGCCATTATGCAGCTCTGGCAACCCTGGCTCCGCTTGAACTTCAGTCCAGCATTTTAGCGATCGCCACCGGGACAAACTTTTTAGGACAGTTTCTTTCTCCAACGCTCTATGGTGTGGTGATTCAGCAAAGTGGTGTCGTGAGCGTGTTTTATGCAGCGGCGATCGTTGCTTTGATAATGGGCGGATTTTGGGTGCTCATGAGTCGCTCTAAATCAGATATTCCAGTGAAATAATAACCCCTACCACTGAACCTCCTCGATCACCACTAAACCCGCCAGAAACTGCCGATCCTCACTCAAATGCGGAACCTTTAGCGTCGTATCCGATGCTCCCCGCAATAACTGCCGCTGCCGCACGATCGCAAAACTCCCCGGAGCCAAAATTCGAAGGAACGGGGGCGGAACCTCAGCCGATCGCACTGTCGCGTAGGGATGGTTAAATTTTCCTAAAAGGCGATCGAAGTGATGCAAAAATTCCTGCGCCTGAGCCAGTGTTTGACCCGGAGCCAGTTCGATATTGAGCAAATAGCGAGCCGGAAACTCGCAATCGGATAGCGTCACGCAAAAATCATCCAGCGTCAAACCAAACTCTTGCTGAAGCAGTTGCAGCGTTTGCGCCACATGAAATTCCGTGGTTTTCTCAGTTGTAGAAGAAAGTAGCCCGCCGCGCCGATGCCGAAACACAATCATGGGCGTATCTTCCAGAAAACCCACCACCTGAATCACATCGCCAATGTCGTAGCGATACACGCCGCTATAGCTAGTGACTAGAATTCGGTAATATTCGCCCACCTTCAACTCAGAAGCCAGCAGCGTTTTCGGTTCTGCCGCCTCCCATTGATCGGAGGGAATGAATTCATAGAAGCCGCTGTCAAGTGCCAGCACCGCACCATCCTGGTTGAAACGGGTATAGACCGCAAACGTGCCTTCGGCTGTTCCATACACGCTACCAAACACAGGTGTATCACCAAAGTATTGGGGAAATCGCTCAAAGTAGAAGTCCGATGTGCCGCCTCTCGCCGTGCCGATAAACGAGAACTTTGACCAGACCGCTCTGGGCGTGAGTCTGCCTTCGGATCGCAGAATCGATCGCAGTTCTTCAGCACGTTCTGGATTCGATCGCCAGCGTTTCTCTAAATTCGATCGAATCTCTGGTGCAAGCTCCAGCCAGGGAGCAATCGTGCCTTTGGCAATGTCCTCGATCAGGCTTTCAGCGTTCTCCTCCAGAATGCGGCAGATTCGCAAAATCGACATGGGAAAATTCGATGACATTCCCCGCACCTGCGGATTCGCCAGCGCAAACAGAATACAAGCATAGTGACGGCTGAGGCTATCGCCAACTTCCATTGCCGCAAACGGCTGAACAAATGCCAGCTCACACAGTCGGCGATTCATTCGATAGCTGCCCACTGTTACGGGACCGTAGGGAATGCCTGCGGCAGTGCGCCCCTGAAGCTTCACTGAATTAGTAGACAGCAGTTTGCCAAAATGCACCGGAGGCTTGTTCTGTCTGCGCTGTTCCTCGATTGCCTCAAAAATAAACCCAAAACTCGCCGCGTTTGCTTTGCCCAACGATCGCTGAAATCGCCGCGTCACCGGAACCATTTTCTGCTTGCCCGTGGTGCCGCTCGTCAGGTTGATATACACCACCGGGTCAGCGGTCAGCACATTTGGTTCCCCATTAGCGATGCGCTGCATCAACGGCTCATAGTCCTCATACGACCAAATCGGCACGCGATCGCGAAACTCATCGATCGATCGCACCTCCCCCAGCCCAAACTTTTGCCCCAGTTCTGTGTCCTGCTGCACGCGCAGGAGCGTTTGCAGATAGGTATCTTGTGCGGCGATCGGGTCACGCGCCTGATGAATTAGCTTGGCTTTAGCGGCTGCACCGTAGGCTTTGAGCAAGGGCAAAACGAGGGTATTCATTCAGTTTGTCTTTCGCGTTGTTTGCAGTCTGTTTTAGGGTGGGCTGGAGAACCAGATTTTACAATGATGCTGTTTGACACTGCTGTAAGGTGATTCTGAAGCCCGAGGCGATCGAGTCTAGAAAATCCGGGAGTCTGAAGAAGATGCGTGAACCGTTACGACTTCCCGATCCGCCCGCTTAGGGTGTGTTTAAATCCCCGATGATTCCCCCTAATTCTCTTGCATTAACCCGTGAACCATTAACCCCATGAGACGAACGATTTCGCTCCAGGTTGCATCCCTTAGAAACCGGCCAGAAACCTATCAGTCGATCGACTCGTCATACCGATCAGTATGATGATGACTTGCATCCGCTTCAAAAATGGTTCACAATCCATCCGAAGGGGCTAAAAAGACAAGTAATTCTACTCAGTCTAAGTGGGTCATCTCGTCCGATCCCCTGTTGCTCATGGTGTAGGGTACGCTCATGGAACTGGCGACAACGCTGAAAGGTCAGACGGTTCAAAACAAAATTCGTGAGGTTGGTATCAATCCCAACCACTGGTATCCGGTTGCCTGGTCGCATGAACTGGAGCGGAGTCGGGTCATTCCGGTGCGGGTGTGGCAGCAGCCGATCGCCGTTTATCGGGATGCAGAGGGTCAGGTTTATGCCCTGGAAGATGCCTGTCCGCACAAAGGAATTGAGCTGCACCAAGGCGAGGTGACGGGCGATCGCTTGGTCTGTCCCTATCACGGGTGGGAGTTTAGCCCCCAGGGAGATTGCGTCAACATTCCCTATTTGCCGAAGGGTCAAAAATTGCCCTGTGCCCAGGCACGCAGCTATCCCGCTCAAGAGAAGTACGGCATCGTCTGGGTTTTTCCGGGCAACCCGGTACTGGCAACCGAACGATCGCTGCCCGAAGTGCCCGAATACGACGATCCCAACTGCTTGATCATTCCGATTACGGGACGGTTTCAGGCACACTTCTCGATCTGCAACGAAAACACGATGGATGTGTTCCACGGCTTTTTGCATCGCAATCTGCAAGGCTGGTTTGATCCCGTTTTGCTAAAGCTGCGCGAATCGGAAGGCTCGATCGAGGCACAGTATCGTGTTTCTTATCGCGGCTTTTTGTCGAAGTTTTTGGGGCTCAGTGCCGACAGCGATGGCGTGACCCAGCGAGTGGTGACGATTCAGTATCAATATCCCCACTACCACAGCACGATGGAAGGGGTGTCGTCGCTGTATTTGATGCGGCTTCCGGTGAGTCCAACTGAGACCCGATCGTTTTCGATGCTCTGTTTGCCGCTGGTCAGGCTGCCGAAATGGTTATTGCGATCGCTTAAGCCTGTAGCAGTGCCGCTTGTACGTCGTTTCCTGTTTATGCAGTTTCTAGAGCAGGACGTGGAGATGATGGAAAGCGAGCAGCGCAACTATCGGCTGAATTCGCAGCGTCGCTATGTCGAAATTAATCCGGCAATCATTGCGCTTCAGCGCGTGATCGTCCGTCAATATGAGCAATTCATCCAACAATCGGAGGAATCGCGCCTGGAGGCTGAACGCCTGTCCCAGGCTGGAGAGTCTGGAGCGGTTTCAGGAGCTTTGCAGGAGGCGAATTCCACCCCTGCGGCACAGCCCGCACCTACGGTGACGTATTAGCAGCGAGGTTTAAGCGAACTGTGCCTGTCTTGCAACTGTACCAACCGCCGCTCTACAAACGTTTAATTAGTGGCACTTTTGACTATAAACTTTCTTTAAGCCAAAGAAGGTTGATTAAAGCGCAGGAGCGATGGGCAGAGGCAACTTTTCGATTGATCGATCGGTCAAGGATACGTGTCAGTATTATGAATCAGTCAATCCCGCTTCCTGCCAGGGTTGAACTTGAAACACAAGGTTCGATCGGGTTCAGCGAATCTCAACTGAACTCAAGGACATGCATTCACAACAACGAATTGAGGTGAGGGGAGTTAACTGTGCGAGTTGTTAAGGAATACGTTCAACGCTGGTATGAAAGTGGTCTAGACCCTGATGAATACATCTGTCACGGCAGCAAAGCGGGGAATCTAGTTGAAATCGAAGAGGCGGCAACAGGCATTCGCCGTACCGTCCTGACCTTCTGCACCAACGATGTACTGGGACTGGTTCAAAACAAGGCTGTGCAGCAGGCGGCGATCGATGCGGTTCTCCAATACGGCACGTCAAACAGCTCTTGCTCGGTGCTAAGCGGTCGAATTGACCTGCATCGGCAGCTCGAAGACGAAATTTCTGCCTTCAAGCATCTGCCCCATACGCAGCTTTTCCTAAATGCGTGGATGGCAATGCAGGCGTTAATGGATGCCTTCTGTCATCTGGCGATTCCGGTTCCGGGGTTCCAAAACACCCGCGAAACCCTGATCATGACTGACATTCTCAACCACGGCTGCATCGTTTCCGCCCTGGCAAACGCCGGAACCCGATCGGGCAAAATGTTTGGCCACAGCCCCAGAGTACGGGTGCGGGCGTACCGTCACTGCGATATGGCAGATCTGGCACGGAAATTGCAGCGGCATGCTCGCCCAGACGATCGCATTATGGTCGTTTCCGATGCGGTCTTCTCAATGGACGGCGACATTGCTCCCCTGCCGGAAATGATCGACATCCTCGCGAATTATGAGGACAGTGTTCTAGTGATGGATGAGGCTCATGCCAGCGGCGCACTGGGCGATCACGGTGGCGGCATTTACGATTACTTCGGCATTTTGCCCCAGCACGCGATCGACAAAGGGGTGAATCCGCTGATTATGACCACCTTCTCGAAGTTCGCTGCGTCTGCTGGAGCCGCTATCAGCACTCACAGTGCTGAGCTGAAGCCACTTCTGAATGTTTCGCCGACTTCGATCGGTACAATTTCCCTTCCCGCTCCAACAACAGCAGCAGCACTAGAAAGCATTCGTCAGGTGCGCCAAAATCCGGCTCTGGTGAAGCGGCTCCACGAGAATACGAGCTATCTGCGGGCAAGACTGGTCGAGCATGACTTTGAGGCGATCGGCGAAACCAACGTCGTTCCCGTGGTGCTGCCGACTGACATTAACCCGAAGCACTTCGCCCGGCAGCTCATGTATGAACATGGCATTTGGGTATCGCCGATCTGGTTCATCGCCAAGCCGCGTTTGCGAATTACTGCCAATGCTCTGCACACCCGCGAAGAAATTGACAAGCTGGTGGCAGCGATGATGGCAGTGCGTGAGGCGCTTTATAAGACGACGATCAGCGCGTAAGCTCCTTAGGGTTGGTACTGCCTACCCTTAGCTTTAGGCATCGAATCGTTGCTTTCTAAGCAGCCTAGTCGCATCAACACAGATCAAACGATGTAATCATATTTCGTCTTTTACTAGGGCGGGGTTAATCCCTGCCCTTACTAATTTCTGGGGTTTGCAGTATTTGCGTTGTTAGGATCTATCCCTGCTGTAGGTTAGTTTGAGGGAGAGCATCTAGCTCAGTTCGTTTATCAGGCGATCGTCAGGCGATCGAATGTAAGCCAAACAGAATTTTATTCCTGACGCGAGCGACAGCGAAAAAGCTGATAAGGAAAGCCAACCCGATGAAATTCTTCTGGATCAACGGGACAAAGAGCTTTGCGATTGGGAGTTGCCGGATTAGACAACCGCAGGCGAGACGGATAATCTTTGGTTCGCATTCCGGGAGACGCAACGACCCAGAGATTGAGCGGCATCGGCAAGGGCTGAGCAAGCTGGGGCAGGGTGCGCCAAACCTGACTGTATCCCTGAGTCCGATCGACAAAGGCAAATCTCACGCGGTCATTGACTAGATCGGGCGGAAACTGCTTGCGAAGTTCCAGGGCAAAGCTGAGTCCCAAGGCAATTTCCTGCGGCGATCGATAGCTAACCATAGCCACCAGCGATTGGTCTGGTTCAAATGCCATGTCCTGAGCGACGCGTGTCGGACGGTAAGACTTTTGAAAAGCAAAACCGTTCACCACCAGTAAACTGCTAAGCAGCCCAACAATGAGTAGAACGATCGGTGTAGCGCGATTTGAAGTCTTGTCTCTCTGATCTTGCCCACCAATTAAAACGGCTCCTAATAACGCACCCATCGCCGGATAGTAAACGAAGTTATAGCGGGGAACAATGGTCAGATCCTTGTCGAGCAGATAGACGATCGCAAAAAATTCCAGCAGCACAAAGCCGACAAATCCACTCAGCAGCAGCAGCGGCGGACGAACAAGCTGATTTCGCCATTGCCGTCGAATTCCTTTCACAATTTGCCATCCTAGCCAGAGGGCAAAAATTAACCCAATACTGCCGAAAAAGTAAACGATCGAGTCTGGCTGTTCCTCGATCGGCAGGGCAATCACCATCAGCAGCCAGCCTACCAGCGTTTGATACAGCGGCGCGATCCGATCAGTCCAATCTGGCTTGTAGGGAATGAGCCAGTCGGTTTCGGGACGACTCAGGTGACTGAGAAAGATCGGAAACCAGGGCAGATAGCCCGCCCCCAGCGCAAGAATGCCTGACCCCAACCCTACCCAGTGACGGCGCAGAATCTCGCGTCGCTGCCAGAACATCCAGAGGGCGATCGTTCCAATCTGGGCAATCAGCGCAAGCAAACAAAAATAGTGAACGTACAGCCCGATCAGGTTAATTCCCGTCCAGCTTATCCAAAGCCAGGGTGTAAAGGTACGGGGCGACTGCTGAATCTTGACCAGCATCACCAGAGCCAGCGTGATGAGCAGCATGGGCAGCGTGTAGTGACGAGCTTCCTGCGACAGGTAAACCGCGAACGGCGAAACTGCCATTAGCGCAGCCCCAAACCAGGCAGCCGCAGGCGAAAACGCGACTCGATTTAGCCAGTAAAGTGCGGCGATCGATCCCACTCCAAATAGGGCAGGCAGCGATCGAATTGCCCAGACCCAGTTGCTCGAATTGGGCTGAAGCCAGGCTAGCCAGTGATAAATCAGGCAAAAGAACAGCGGTGGATGCACCGATTCGTGCACCAGGGTTTGAGTAATCTGCGGACAGGACACCCCCGATCGAAACGAAAAAATCTGCTCCAGATCCGTCAGCGAAAAAAAGACATTCAACGGCACATCTGCCGAACTTTTGCCCATCGTAAATAGGGCAGTCAGCACTTCATCCAGCCAGAGCGGTTTCGCATCAAGGTTCCAGAAGCGTAGCCCCAAGCCCAACAGCAGAATTAGCGTCAGCAGCAGGGCTGAATTCACTTTGCTGGTACTGAACTCTTTTAGGCGCACGGTTGCCGGCTTCCTGACGCGATCGGTTGCGATACGGTTTAGAGAATGTTTGAAAATTGGCGAGTTCTTTTCCCTTAACGCTGATGCGATCGCTCAGTGACTTCAAAGGGGAACTGCTTCGCACTACTTTTCAGTTTCTATAAACTGTAAGAAATAGAAAAACTTTGGAACTCATCATGGCAAACGCAAGCAACGTATTGGGAACTCCACTGCAACTCTGCTGCACTTCCCCCATAACCGGATACTACCGCGACGGCATGTGCAGCACTGGAGCAGGCGATGTGGGGGCGCATGTGGTTTGCGCTCAAGTGACAGCAGAGTTCTTGCAGTACACCCAATCTCGCGGCAATGACCTGTCTACGCCAATGCCGATGTTTAACTTTCCCGGACTGAAGCCGGGCGATCGCTGGTGCCTGTGTGCCTCGCGCTGGAAAGAAGCCCTGGATGCAGGCGTTGCGCCGCCCGTGGTGCTTGCCTCAACCCATGCTTCTGCACTGGAATACGTGTCGCTGAACGAACTAAAGCAGCACGCGATCGATCCAGAAGCCGTTTAGTCCTTTGATAATTAGTAAATCCTTAATTAAAAATTAAAGGTCTAAGCCAGGGCAGTGCTCAGGCAGCAACCAAAATCACCGACAGTAATGCCAGCCCAATGCCAACGGCTTGCCGAAAGGTAATCGCCTCATGCAAAAAGAAATGGGCTAAGCCGAGCGTCACTGCCGGATAAAGGGCAGATAGGGTCGCAACCAGCGTTACGGGTCCATGCACGACTGCCTGGAGGAAGCAAAATGCCCCTCCTGCACCGAGCAGCCCGGTCATCATTGCCAAAGGAATACCTAACGGGTGAAGCTGTGGGCGAAACTGAAGTCCTGCGAGGGTGATTGCACCCAGTAGCAAACCACCCGCGACTTCAAAGATAATCGCGCTGCTGGGTGCTAGATAGCGGGTTGTCAGCTTGGGCAAAAAACCCCAAAATCCCCACAGAAAAATGGCGGCGGTCGTGGGTAAAATCCACTCTTTCATAGGTTTTGAATTACTCCAGGTCAGGCAATTCATCCATTTGATTGAATTAGCCTGATCCACAAAGAACTTTCTTACCCTAGCGCAAGCACCGCTATAGCACTTCTGCCTTCAGCTTCGAGATGGGCAGGTACAGCATCTTTTGCCACCCTGGTACATAAGCCCGCTTGCGAAACACATCATACTGATTTCGCTCGATCGCATTCAAAATCCCGCGATACAGCATCAGGGCAGACCATACTGGGAATCGAGCATCAGGGCTGAGTTGACTAATTCCCGATTCAGCTTCGGCAAAAAACTTGCGGGCACGCTGAATTTCGTATTTCATCAGGGCACGCCAGCGATCGTCCACAACGAAGTTAAACAAGTCTTTTTCGCTGTAGTTAAATTGCTCCAGGTCTTCCAGCGGCAGATAGATTCGTCCCCGACGGGCATCTTCTCCTACGTCCCGAAGAATATTCGTCAACTGGTTCGCAATGCCCAGTGCGACTGCCTGAGGTGTAGGATTATGCTGCGGTTTGCCCTGATCCCAGGGAGCAGTTCCGTGACGAGTATCAACTCCCATTACCGGGGTCGTCATCAAGCCAACGGTGCCTGCTACCCGATAGCAGTAAAGCTCTAGTTCTTCAAAGGTTTCATAGCGCGATCGATACAGATCCATTCGCTGGCCGGCGATCATGTCGCGAAAGGGCTGAATCGGAATCGGAAAGCGATCGAGCGTATCGACCAGAGCCACATCTACATCTTCGAGCGGCTGTCCGGTAAACAGAGTTTCTAGATTGCGCTCCCAGTGATCCAGCGTCTCCTCGGTGGTTAACGCCGCACGAGGACCATCGACCAGTTCGTCGGTGCGCCGACACCAGACATAAATTGCCCAGATTGCGTGGCGCTTTGCCTCAGGCATCAGCAGAGTACCGAGGTAGAACGTTTTGGAATACTCTGCCGTAATCCGACGACAGATTTCGTAGGAGACCTCTAGAGGAGTTAGGGCAGTAACACGGGGAGATTCAGGCAGTTGCAGCATTACATCGCAAGCTGAGGGTTGACTTCGGCGCAGGAACTTCGGAGCGATCAGCTATCAGCTATTCTCCTACGGAGGTGCAACAAAATTGGCGGCAGTTTGGGAAATTTGCGAGGATTTGTTCGCTATCTGCTGCCAGGGTGCTTAAACAGAAGCAGTAAGCTCTAATTTTGCTGCAGTTTGCTCCAGTTCAGACTGTCGATCGACAATCGCTTGAGCCGTCAGTTTACCAGATAATACTGCTCCTTCCATACTGGCAAGGTATCGCTGCATTGTATAACTGCCCGACAGGAAAAAGTTTGCAATTGGGGTTGCCTGATCCGGGCGATATTCCTGCCGTCCGGGAGTTGACTTATAAACCGATCGCGGCGTTTTCACGACCCTCGATTTCAGCAGTCTGGCAGAATCTTCTGTACCAAAGTGATCAGGGAAGAGTCGATGTAGCTCTGCCATTGTTGCCGCTACGATTTCTTCGTCTGATTTGTCGATCCAGTCCTTTGCCGGAGCCAGTACCAGTTCCAGCATCGAGCGATCGGGATTCTCGTATTCGCGGCAGGTGTTGCTCATATCGGCATAAACGCTAAGCAGCGAAGAGCGCGAAAACAGCAAGTTATCGATATCGGTCAGCTTGCGATCGAACCACAAATGCAGGTTGATCACGGGTACACCTTCCAGTCCATCGAGCTGTTTGAAGTAGTCTACAGACCTCCACGGCTGCGGCAGCAGGGCTTTTAGCACATCTACCGACATTGCAGACACATAGGCATCGGCAGTCACAACTTCATCGGATGCACCTTCCAGTCCGCGAATCAGAAAATCCTTTACCGTGCCGTCGGCATTGAGGCGAATCTCCTTCAAGGGCTTCTTGAGCAAGACCTGACCGCCCCGTTCGGTGATGTAGTCTACCATGGGCTGACAAAGCCGCTCGGTTGGCGAACCGTCCAGAAACGCCATTTTTGAGCCGTACCGCTCCTGCAAAAAGCGATTCATTGCTGTGAGAATGATCGTAGAAGAAATCTCATCGGGTCCGATAAAGTTTAGCGACTTAGACATCGCGATAAAAATCTCTTCGTTCACCCGCTCTGGAATCTTGTGCTTTTGCAGCCATTCAGTCCAGGAATATTTGTCCATTTCCTCGACGTATGTCTGACCGCGCAGCATCACGGGAACTAAGCCGATCGCAAACTTGATCTTTTCCTCCCAAGTCAGCATATCGTTGTTGCGGAGGATGGCGGTAATGCCGTTCCAGGGAGCTGGAATATCAGGGAAGTCGAAGCGAGAATACACTCCCGGATTATCCGGCTGATTCATAATCAGTGAATGCTCTTTCCACTGAAGTCGGTCTTCGATGCCCAGCTCCTTTAATAGCTGCAACATATTGGGATATGCACCGAAAAAGATGTGCAGTCCAGTTTCGTACCAGTCGCCGTCTTCATCTTTCCAGGCGGCAACCAATCCACCCAGCACATCCCGACTTTCAAACACGATGGGCGTATGACCTGCATCCACCAGGTATTTGGCACAAGCCAAACCTGCTAGCCCTGCTCCTGCGATCGCAACACGCATTGAACGCTCTACCCTTTGGAGTACTCACTGCCTCATTATTATACGTTGCAGAATGTTACGTTTAGCGGGCAGCGGAGCGAATCCTGAAGGAAATCTGAAATCAATGCAGAGTGCGATCGTCACAGGTTATCAGGCTCTTGTCCTGTAATGAGTACTAATGATAAGTACCAAGGATGAATACCTAATCACGAATGACCAATAACGAATGACGCTAAGACTTGTCTAACCGAACGAGCAGCCGCCGCAGCACGGCAATTTCAACGCCCAACGTTTTATAGCCTACGCGATCGAACAAAACGACTACTTTATCGCCCTCGTAGCGCATCACCGTACCCACACCCCAAGATTTATGCACGACCTGACTGTTAACCGGATAAGGCTGACGGTCCGAGTCCTCGATAATCACTCCGTTCTTGCAGTTGTCGCAGTTGTCGCAGGGCTTCTGGTACTCCTCGCCAAAATAGTTGAGCAAATATTCCCGCCGACAATCCTGCACTTCAGCATAGCTTCGCATCATTTCTAGGCGCGATTTCTCGAACTGTCGCTGTCTTTCCTGCCCCTCAACGGCGGCTGCGGCTGCAACTTCCAAGTCTTCTACTTCCTCACTGACCGCCACTTCTCCTGTTGGCAGAGTTTTAACTGCGCCTACTGCGTTGAGGTGACTGAGAGCTGTTTTTAGCTTGCCCTGAGATAGCTCGGTTTGCTCCTGGAGTTCCTTAGGGGTAACGGGTTCATCCTGCTCCTGAAGTATTTCTGCAACCTGCTTCACCTCTTCGGTTTCTAAATGTCCACCGCTTGCAAAAAATCGGCGCAGCCTCAAATCATCAGGATTGTAGAACAGGATAATTTCTGCGGGGTCGCCATCTCGTCCTGCCCGTCCGATTTCTTGGTAGTAGGAGTCGATCGAATCACTAATATTGGCATGAAACACAAACCGCACGTTTGGCTTATCCATGCCCATGCCAAAGGCAGTTGTTGCGACTAAAACGTCAATTTCGTCTTGCATAAATGCGGCTTCGGTCTGAGTTCGATCGCTCGATTTCATTCCGGCATGATAAAAACTCGATCGCAGCCCAACTTCCTGAAGCTTCTGGGCAATTTCCTCAGTGTGCTTGCGGGTTGCCGCATAGACAATTCCTGGCTTCGCTGCCTGCCGAACACAACTGATGAGCGCGTCCTGTTTTTCTGCCTCATCGTCGAACCGACGCACGTCTAAATACAAATTGGGGCGATCGAACCCACGCACAATTACTGCCGGATTCTTCATGCCGAGTCGCTGCATAATTTCTTCCCGTACTGGAGGCGCAGCCGTTGCCGTTAGTGCGAGAACGCGTGGATGCCCCAGTGCCTCGATTACCGTTCCCAGCCGCAAATAGTCCGGGCGAAAGTCATGTCCCCAGGAACTCATGCAGTGCGCTTCGTCTACCACAAACAGCGACGGCTGTGCTGCCTGAAGCTGCTCTAGCGTTTCGGGATTGTTAAACTGTTCTGGAGCCAAAAACAGAAATTCCAGGTCGCCCTGCTTAAAGTTCTCAAATGCTTCTTGGCGATCGGATGGCTTCACGGCTGAGTTAACCACTGCTGCGGCTCCCACATCCTGCTGGGCGATCGACTGCATCTGATCCCGCTGGAGCGCAATTAAGGGCGATACGACCACTGTCGCTCTGGGCATTACTGAGGCAGCAAGCTGATAAATTGCAGACTTTCCCGCTCCGGTAGGCATAACTGCCAGCGTGTCGTGTCCGTCTAAAACTGCCTGAATTGCCATTTCCTGACCAGGTTTCAGCTTGTCGTAACCAAAACGCTGCTGCGCGATCGAATTCAGTTCCCCAAGATTCAGCTTTTTCCTGCCCATGTGCTATCTACTGCCATTGCCATTTAAAATTTGACGCATCACTGAAAACAGGAAATTTCACGCGACATACAGCCATAGAAATCTCTGGATGTTTTATCGGATCGGTGTCCTGGCAACCCAATTTGGATGGGCATGACAATCACCCCACCAGGGATTTAAAGAAGTTGCACATCGAGTGATTTGAGTTTTCGGATGAGCGTAGTCGTAAGATAGCGAAACTCAACCACAGCACATATCGTTACTTGGAGAGATCAGCCGTCTTCAGGCTCTCTTCACAGGGAAGAGTCGCTCGCTGGAGTGCCCACAATATTCCAGTCGCGATCGTACTGCTGAACAGCATCAAACCGATTTGCGGTTTCCCTAAAATAGCGCAGCTCAAACTTGCCAACCCCAGGACGATCGCTAATCCTCTGGCGTAAGCTAACATTCGTCGCGCAGCTTGCTGAGCCTCGGTCACCCGCTTTAGCAAATCGGCATCTTTGCCTAAATATTCCGAAGCGTGCAGCAAATGCTGGTTTGCCTGATACTTCACCAGATCGAGCTGATAGTAAGTGCCCAGTTCACGATCGCGCAGATTGGCTACAGAATTCAGCCCAAACCGCTTTGCGTGAGCGATGGCTGTCCGAACCTGCTGCTTGGTCGCGCAAGGACGCAGAGCCTCAAACACGGATTCTCGATACACGCCCGTCTTTGCCATTTCGAGAATTTGCTCGCTGAGTTCCGATACAGAGAGGCGGCGCGTGATTCCGTTCATAAGCATGTAAGCAGGATGTTCAGGGTTCTATCCTAGCCCTCTTTGTACTGGTTTTGTACTGCTTATTCTATTTCTGGTTATCAGATTTAAACCGTTCCACCATAAACGATCGCTGTTGAGCATGTTTGGTTTTGCGTCTACTCACGCGCTTGCACCACATCATCTATAAACCAAAAAGACACCCTCCTTGAGGAGAGTGCCTTGATTGCTAAGCAGCGAGAGCTTAACCGTGGATAGCGGGAGCGGTGACTGCAACAGGAGCAGCCTCACCCGCAGCCAGGTCA
>NZ_JACJOR010000461.1:0-3394 GCF_014695615.1 Leptolyngbya sp. FACHB-711 | reverse complement strand
TTTATGCTGAGCGCCAAGCGAGATGCGAAAGCTGCCGCAAGATTCTTTCGCAAAGTCCTGAAAGGTCAGCACACTCATGCTCCACGGGTCATTACCGTTGATCAGAATGCGGCTTATCCCGTCGCAACCGAGATGCTGAAAGGGGATGAGGTAATTGATCAGAAGACAGAGCTGAGGCAGAGCAAATACTTAAACAATATCGTTGAGCAGGATCATCGAAACATCAAGCGCATTGTGAAGCCGATGATGGGGTTCAAGACGTTTAACAGTGCCAGGAGAACCTTAAGTGGGATCGAGGCAATGAATATGATCCGCAAAGGACAGGTTAATGGTATCGATCGAGGGGACAGTGTCTCTCAAGCTAGGTTTGTTGAAGCAATGTTCGGAATCGGTGCTTGAAACAACGAGACAGGTATAGCTCGTTTGTCACTCCATCGTTTTTGCGACACAACCCAAAATCCTTCATTCAGATAGATACCCCATCACCATACAAATTTTCTGAGGTTATTGTTCCCGCTAATACAAATAACTATCTTTACCCCATATGTCATCGTTCAGGGAGTGCTGCTCTCAACAGGCAGTAATGATGGGACAGGTTGTTCCTGCTGAACAGCCTGACACAAGCCAAAGGGATGTCAGTCCGAGTTCAATGTTCTAGGAGTTTTCCCAATTTCATTAAATTAAATTGCCCAGTCGGTCAAAATCAATATCAGCAGCAGATGACCATATTATTGCTGCCAGCAGAAAATTAGATATCTAGACTACAATCAATTTTTGGAAAGTATGGACAAGATGATCCTGGGACCCAGGAGAGTCGATTGGGTGTCGGAGCAACCATGAAAATACTGCTAACTGGCACTTGAAAGCTAATAAAGCCATGCATATCGAGAACAAGATATTTTGCCTTTTCTCCAGAGAAATTGGTTTCAACAACTATCCCTCTATGCCCTCTATTCTCAAAAGGATTATCACACAGCCATACTTCTCCCTTTGGCAAATATTCAAGTAACGCCAACCACTGTGCGAGTGTCAGAGTAGTGCTTGGTATTTCAGGCAATCGATATCCTTGATATCCTGGTTCTACAACGACTCCAACAGGAGTCAGCTCGTAAAGGGCATGTACTCTGCGCTGACGATCAATGACGATTCCATAACAGCAAGGAATAGATAATAAGTGCTGACCAGAATAAGGGTTATCACGGTATTTTTTAATTCGTAAATCATCCTCGTTGTATTGGTTCCACAGCGAATTTCTTATTCCACCCGCAACTTGATCAAGATTATCCCCCCAATGAATAGCAGTTGAAATCTGCTGCGGCATGGATGAGTCTATGATATAGCCCAAAAATTGGGGTGATCCATCTTCGACCTGAGAAATAAGCATATCCTCCTGCTGATACAAAGGACTATGGCAAAGTATGTAATTACCAGGAGTAGTATTCAACCCAATTAACCGAGCAAGGTTTAGAGAAATAACATATCCCCCTCGATTAGTACTAAATGGATACTCAGAAGGCGGTGCTTCTTGCTTTGACAGAAACGAGATCTTATCAAAAGGAGAGGACTCAATCACCACATCTACATCTGTAACCGTGTAATTGAGAGAACGATTTTTCAAGTCATGCAAAAAATACTCTAAATAAGTAGGAATTAAAGGAAGTTGATCAAGAGGCAGGTTTAGCGCCCTTAGCCACTGTTCTTTAGTATTTAAAGTAGGTGGTAACATTCAGTAGGATTCCCAGAGTAAAAATATTGAGTCAGATTTAACACACCCTAATTGTTTCACTTATCGAAGTACACTACTGCTAGAACTGATCAGAATGGTCAAGTGACGCAGAACTTGCATGATTTTGGAAACAATATAATCTGCTGAAGTGATGAACAGCGATCAAAGGGGAAGTTTCCACAGGCAAAGCTCCGTTACGGAATTGTAAGATTTAACCCATGCTGCTGGCTAATCATCCGTAGCGTCGCTGTCACACCTCCGTTGAGACATGCTGCATCTAGTGACTCAACCGTATCTTCATTGTCAAACCATCCACCTGTAATCCTGACCTGAGGAGCAGACCAAAGTTCTTGCTCTGGGAATGGGTCTTGACTTTGAACAATCCAACCCGATCCTTCAGGGCGAATCATAGCACCCGCTAAGGGCTGAAGCGACAAATGATCACTTCCAGGATAAACAACAATCCGGTAGCGATGAGCATACGCAATCCGAGCCATTCCACCCAACGTGTCACGCACAACGCAGGCATAGCCGACAGGTATGGGTTGAATGCCACCGCGTGGGATCGAAACCCCTTGAAACATCCAACTGAGACTGGTACTCCCCCCTAAGCTTTGCGCTCCATATCGAGTATTGGCAAGGGCTTTTGAACCACCCAGGACGGCTAAAGTACCAGCCAGCAATAAACTAATCCACTTTTCAGGATGCTTGACAAGGTTCATAGATATCCCATTAATTCACTGAGAGCGACAAACACAGGCTGTAGCAACTGTATTGATAAATCATTTGCCTACGGCAAAACGCGATCGACAACCAGATTCAGCAGTCCCTCTCCTAATATTCCCGGCAAACGCCTACATGCTCCATAGGAATTCGTTACTTGCCATTGGAGCTACCTGAAATGCAAGCGCAATCAAATGATTTGATAGCGAACATAGCGTAGCGGGAATTCTAGAAGAAGGAATTCGGTGACGTGCCAGATAAGGGGTGATTACCATGAGGATTTGCTGGAAATTTTGGCTGACGATCGCGACTGCTGCATCAGCTTGTGTCCTATCCACGGCGACAAATGCTGGGGCATCAACCGCACTGCCAATGCGCCTGATGTTTGATGAGGGCATGATGGAAATGGTTGTCCCAGACACAAACACGACTGCTTCTGCTTATGGCGGACATCTTCGGATTTATGACGTGCATATTGCCAAGATGTTTGAAGTCACCCACAATCTGTGCCAAACGGGACGAGTTGGCGGGGGGATCGGTTGGAGTTATTTTTCAGGCAATGGCAGCATTAATATGGGGAACTTTCGGATTTCCTGTGATCTTGCTGCAAACCTTGCTGTTGCTTACGGATTGGGCACACCAGAGCATACAGTCATTTACTGGTCAGGTGGGGAAGGCTTTCCAGGACGAACGCAGGTCTTTGATGTCCCAATTTTTAATATCACAGGCGGTAAAGTTAACCGCTGGATGAGTTTCGTTCAAACCTTTGGTCCCACTCGTTAGAAAATTTTCCTCGTCCTGCTCAATTCCCCATATCTGCATTACTGATGAAAATTTTTCGATTTGCTACAGCTAGCGCAGTTGTGCTTTTTGCCATTCTCCCCGTTCAAGCGCAGAATGTGAACTCGTCACCCTTTGGGGCAGCGGTGTTTGAACGGTGGATTG
>NZ_JACJOR010000460.1:0-14783 GCF_014695615.1 Leptolyngbya sp. FACHB-711 | reverse complement strand
ATCAGCAGGTGCAAGGTTTGAATGCCAGCTTAGAGCGGCAGGTCGAGGAACGCACTCAAGAAGTGAAACACCGATCGGAGCAGTTAGAACGATCAAATACCGAGCTAGAGCGGCTGGTCGAACGGCAGACCATGTTTGTTCAAATTGTGGCAAAAATCCGCGACTCACTGGATATTGAAACGATTTTTAGAACCACAACCGAAGCAGTGCAACATCTGCTAAACACCGATCGCGTGGTGATCTATCGGTTCGAGGCGGATTGGAGCGGGGAGTTTGTGGCGGAATCGGTTGCAAAGGGTTGGGATGCTCTGCTAGAAAAGCAGCTCGACAACTCAGCATCACGCGACAATATCAGCGATTGCACTGTGAAAAAATTGGGTTGTCGCTCGGTAGATACCTATCTGCAAGATACGCAGGGCGGGCACTATGGGCAGGGGTCAACTCAACGAGTGGTCAAAGATGTTTATGAAGCAGGTTTTTCACCCTGCTACCTGGAGGTGCTGGAGTTTTATCAGGCAAGAGCCTATGTAATTGTGCCGATCGTCCAGAGTGAGAAACTGTGGGGATTACTCGCCGCTTACCAAAACTCAGGTCCGCGCAATTGGGAAGATCTGGATATTGCGCTAATGCAGCAAATTGGTTTGCAGCTCGGAGTCGCGCTTCAGCAGGCAGAATATTTATCCGAAATTCGGAATCAATCAAAACAGCTTGCAAATACGTTAGAAGAACTTAAACAAACTCAAACTCAATTAATTCAAAGCGAGAAGATGTCGAGCCTGGGACAACTCGTGGCGGGCATTGCTCATGAAGTCAATAATCCGATCAATTTCATTTACGGCAATTTAGCACCGCTTCAGGAATATACTCAAACCCTACTCGAACTCCTCCAGTCTTATCAACACCACTATCCTGATCCGATGCCCGCTCTGCGCGAACAGCTTCAGGAAAGCGACCTCAGCTACATTCAAGCGGATGTTCCCAAGCTTTGTGCATCGATGCGAATTGGGGTAGATCGAATTCGCAGCATCGTTTTGTCCTTGCGAAATTTCTCGCGTTTAGACGAATCTGAAGTCAAATTGGTTGATTTGCAGGAGGGATTGGAAAGTACACTGCTGATTTTGCAGCACCGCTTGAAGCCAGCAACTTCGGGAACTGCGATTCGCCTTGAGAAACACTATGGTAAACTCCCCCCTATAGAATGCTACGCCGGACAGCTTAATCAGGTGTTTATGAATTTGATCAGTAATGCGATCGACGAATTACAAGCTGCTGCGATCGAAAGGGATGCATCATCTGTAATTACGATCTCAACCAGCTGTATTGATCAGGATTGGGTTGCAGTGTCGATCAAAGATAACGGACGAGGAATTCCAGAGCGGGCTGAAGCCAAATTATTTGATCCCTTTTTCACCACTAAACCCGTTGGGCAAGGCACGGGATTGGGGCTATCCATTAGCTACCAGATTGTGAAGAAGCACCAGGGACATTTACTTTGCCAGTCTCAGCCGGGCAAGGGAACAGAATTTGTCGTAAAGCTTCCTGTCAGGCAAGCAGCAGCACCCTGACCTGAACCGCCCGCTTACCTGTGGAAGTGACATTGGGCAATGCCTGATCTATTTCTACTGAGGGCTGATTGAATGAGCGTTGCAATTTATGATCGCATCGTGAATAAAGACAGCGACCTAGAGGTGGTAGCAGCTTGGTGAGCAGAAATGCGGTGCAAAGCAGTCCTCCCTGGGCAATCGATTAACGTGCGGAGTCTGAGGGAACCATCATGAAGCGCAACGCTCCTCCTGGTTGGATTGGTGTTGGACTAGCGTTTTATGCCTTTATTGCGATCGCGATCGCAGAAGGTGGTTTGGGCGTGCTGCTGCCCTCGATTCTAAACACCTACAACCTAACGACAGCAACCGTAACCGCCCTGTTTTTTAGTCAAATTAGCGGTTATGTGGTGGCAGCCCTTACCAGCAGTTTATTGAGTCACCGCATCGGGCTGGCTCGAATGATTTTGCTGGCAGCCGTGAGTGTAACCACCGCGCTGTGCATTTATGCTTCAACGCCCTATTGGTGGGTCATGGTATTCACCGGAACGCTGCTAGGATTGGGCATTGGGCTGATTGACGCAGGCATTAACACGTTCATTGCCGATAAACAGGACAGCGGCAATCTGATGGGATTGCTTCATGCGTTTTATGGCATTGGAGCACTTTCAGGTCCGGCGATTGCGACAATTTTGCTAACGCAGGGAGTGAGTTGGCGATCGGCGTATTGGGTGTTTGCTGGAATGGTGCTGCTGTTAGCCATTGGCATGGTGTGGGTCGTTTCCCAGCGTCATTCGTTTATGGATTCATCCGCTCTGCCTTCTGATCAAAGCGCGAGAACCAATCTGCATCTGGCATTAAAAGAACCGACTGTGTTAGTCGCAGGGCTGCTGTTGCTTGTCTATGTGGGTACGGAAGTCTCTGTAGGAAATTGGGCTTTTACGGTGCAAACCCTCAGTCGCGGTACATCCGTTGCGATCGCAGGATATAGCATCACCGCCTACTGGTTTGGACTGACGCTGGGACGATTAACAATGGGGCAACTGATAAGACACATTGGCGCAATTCGGCTCATTGATGCGTCTCTCGCCTTGCTCACCGTCGGTCTGCTGATTTGGTGGCTCTTGCCTGGCCAGCTCTGGAGTTTGCCGCTGATTGGGTTCGCGCTGGCTGCTATTTTCCCAGCCACAATTTGGCTGATGCCCCGTCGAGTTCCATCTGCGCTGGTTCCAGCGGCGATCGGCTTTTTAACGAGCGTGGGCAGTGTTGGAGCGGTGAGTATTCCCACCGTAGTTGGCTGGTTGGCAGACAAAATCAATTTGGAAATCATTCCGATGCTGATGGTGCCACTGGCGATCGTCATGATGATCCTGCATCGCTGGCTCGCCAACCATACCGCTCGTCAAACCGCTGAACACCAATAATCAGGAAGGGTGCGGCGGGCGGTTTAATTCTTTTATTAAATCCAGTCGAGTAATATAACTAGCGTCACCTTACTCAAATCTGCCCGATCGCATAATCGTCACGATCAGCCACAAGCCCAGCAGGCTGGCAGCCGCAAAGAAGATGTTGCTGAGCAACTGAAGCTGGGGTGTTTGTTGTCCACTGGCGACGATCGCGGCTCCGATGATCAGCGAACCCACTACGGTACTAAACGAGCGGCGATTGGCAGATTCAGCGATCGTGCGGCGCAAGGCATTGAGATCCTGAATTGAGAGATTGAGCTTGAGCGTTTCGGAGGTGAGACGATTCAGCAGGAAGGCAACCTGGCGCGGCGAGTCGAGAGACAACTGCTTGAATTCCAGCGCGGTTCGCAGAGCAGACTGTAGGGGGTCGTTGCCGACCAACTGGCGGCGAAACAGGTCACTCATGAGCGGACGGACTTCTGCCATCAGGTTGATGTTTGAATCGAACTTGCGTCCTGAGCCTTCTAAGTTGGCGATCGACTTGGTTAAAAGTCCTACGTTGCTGGGCCAGCGCAAGTTGTTGATCCGGGCTGCTTCCAGAATTTGCCCAAACGCTTCGCCCACGTTCAGGTTTTCCAGGCTGAGACTGTAGTATTGGCGCAGGAGGCGATCGTAGTCTTGCTGAAGTTTCGCCAGGTTAATCGGTTGGGTTTGATCCATCCGGTCGGCAAGCTGAAGCGAAATCTGGGCACAGCGCTCGGGGTCGAGATCCATAATTGCTAGCACCAGCTCCACCATGAGCGACTGCATTCTGGGATTGAGGTTGCCCATCATGCCGCAGTCCAGAATTCCGGCTCTGCCATCTTCCAGGTAAAACAGATTGCCAGGGTGGGGATCAGCGTGAAAAAAGCCGTCTACAAGATACTGCTGCAAAAATGCCCGAAAAACTGTTGTCGTAAAGGCGCGGCGTTCTGCTTCTGGGTCGCCGTTAAAGCCAATGCCTTTTAGCTTTGCCTGCAAAATGGGTACGCCATCCAGCCATTCCAGCACCAGAATTCTTTTGCTGGTCAGCTCATGGTAGACCTTGGGAACGACAATTTTATCGGGGTCAAACCAGCGGCTTTTCGACAGGTTGCGGCGCAGATCGTCAGTGTAGGTGGCTTCCTGGGTAAAGTCGAGTTCATTTTGCAGCGATTTACTAAACTCGTCTGCCAGGTCGGTGATGTTGTAGCGTTTGCCAAAGTCAGTGGTCGAGAGCAGTGCCGCAATTCGCCGAAATACGGCAATATCTCGCGCAACGACGGCTTCAATACCAGGACGCTGAAGCTTAATCGCAACGGGCTGTCCGTTCTTGAGTATGGCTTTGTGAGTCTGGGCGATCGATCCGGCGGCGATCGCATTAAAGCTCACCGACTCAAACAGCTCCTCAAACGGCTGGGGAAGCGACTGGCGCAGCACGATCTCAATGTCATCCCAGGGGACGGGCGGCACATTGGACTGGAGCTGGCTCAACGCCTCAATGTAGCGGGGCGAGAGCAGATCGGGGCGCGTGCTGAGCAACTGTCCCAGCTTGACGTAAACCGGGCCCAGATCGGTCAGAATATTGCACAAAACTTCAGGAGCTGGAATCTCAGGTTCGCCGCCCTTGCCCAGTGTGAGAACCTGGCGCATATAGTCCCATCCGTGCCGGATAAAGACTTCGATAATTTCGCGCTCACGAATGCCAGAAGGCAGGATTGCGGTCATAGCTTTAAGCAGGTAACTTTGGCCGAATAACAGATAAAGAGCAAATCGATCGAGCAGTTACACTTCTTCACGATAGCGCAGCCCGCTCAGCTCAGCAAAAGACACTCGCGTTTGAGAGCTTGCCCTGCTAAACTGCAAATCTCTATCTAGGATGGAAAATAGTTCTGTTTTAATCAAACCTCTGGAGGAAGAGATGAACTTGATTCGCATTATTTGCGCGATTTTTCTGCCGCCTCTGGGCGTGTTCCTGACGGTTGGGATTGGCAGCGCGTTTTGGATTAACCTGCTGCTCACGCTGCTGGGCTACATTCCGGGCATTATTCATGCCATCTGGATTATTGCAAAACACGATCGCGGTAGAGCGATTTACTAGATTCACGAACGGATTGGCTCACTGAATCTTTGTTGATCCGCTGCCAGTTTCTATCAATTCATTAAACCGCTAGCGTTCTGCATAACCTGTTGCAGTTGGGCGATCGGCAGTTGGGCTTGGGCAAAGGGATAAGGATGCGTTCTCAGTTCAGCATCTCTTTTTCAGCTGCCCACTCTCGCTGCTGGCAGAATCGCTCCATTTTTTCTTCAAGGTTGCTTTAAAGGAACCAAAAGTGCTGCATCGTCCCCTAAATCCCCCAGCTTTGAGGGACTTTGGATATTCCTCCGAGCCGTTCGTTTCCCCTTCCAGAATTGGCCCGTTAGAGGGGTGGTTTGGGTCACGATGATGGCTTTTTAAACATCCTCCTATCTCCCGCTCCGTCTGAAATTCATTCAGTTAGCTGCTATTTATAAAAAAATCTTGTGTTCTGGCGTTCTTTAGAGTGACGCAGATTGAAGCGAAAGTTGATCTTAAAAACAATAAAAATTGTTGTGATTGGTTTATCTGTTTGGCTGTGAAATCAGTTGTCAAATGAGTGGTCGACTGTAATCAACGGAGAATGAATTGGGGGATGCAGAGGACGATCGCTTGAGCTTGCGTTCTCTCTCAAAACAAATTGAAGCCACTCGTTTAGATGTCCGTTTGTAAAGAAAGTCTGCCTGGGTGTAATGAGTTGAAAGGAGTATCTAGCAACACCTGTACAAGCTGTGATAAGTGTTATCGTCTTCTGTCAAACGTTCGGCAATGATCTAGAGTCAAAGAGCGTTGTGTTAATTCTTGAACTTTTTAAACTTCAGGTGATGTTATGGAAAAGTTAACGCATTACCCAATGGTGATTGGGAGTGACTTTATCACGACGGGCAGTGAAGATTTGATTGATCCGGCATCGGGAAAGCCGTTTGCATCAGTGGCTTGGGGAACAGTTGCCGATGTCGATCGCGCAGTGAAAGCGGCAAAAGTGGCCCAGAAAGAGTGGGCAGCTCGTTCTTGGGGAGAGCGAAGCGTTGCTTTATTGAAATTTGCTGATGCGCTGGAAGCAAAAACAGACGAATTAGCAAGATTGGAAAGCCAGAATGCGGGCAAACCTCTAAAACTCACACTGGGCGGCGATATCCCATTTGCGATCGACAATCTGCGCTATTTTGCTTCAGTGGTGCGGCGGCAAGAAGGCGTTGCCGGAGGTGAGTATGTAGGCGGATTTACCAGCTTTATCCGGCGAGAGCCGATTGGGGTTGTGGGCGCGATTACGCCGTGGAACTACCCGTTTATGATGGCGATCTGGAAGCTGGCTCCGGCACTGGCAGCGGGAAATGCAGCCGTGATTAAACCTGCTCCCAACACTCCTATTACGACGATCGAGCTGGCTAAAATCGCGCTGGATGCTGGCTTGCCCGCCGGACTGATCAACGTGGTGACGGGCGCAGCCGAAGTCGGAGAAGCGATTTGTATCCACCCTGACACGCGCATGATTAGCTTTACGGGCAGTACCCGAACCGGAAAGCGCATTGCAGAGCTGGCGAGTTCAATGGTGAAGCGCGTCACGCTGGAGCTGGGCGGCAAGGCTCCCTTTGTGGTGTTTAGCGATGCGGATATTGAAGCGGCTGCAAGAGGTGCGATTCCGGCAGCGTTTATGAATACGGGACAGGACTGTACGGCAGCAACCCGAATCTATGTGCAAAATGAGGTATTTGATCAGTTTTTGAGCCGCCTGACCGAGCTAACGCAGCAAATTAAGTTTGGTCAGCCCTTTGCTGAGGATACGGATATTGGTCCGCTCACCAGTGAAACTCAGCGACTTAAAGTGCATGGGTTCGTGGAAGAAGCGCGTCAGCAGGGAATTAAGGTGGCAACGGGTGGCACGCTGCCCGAAGGAGAAGGCTACTTTTATCCGCCAACAATTCTGGTGGACGCGCCTCAGGCGGCAAACTGTGTGCAGGAAGAAATCTTTGGTCCGGTAATTGTGGTGAATCGATTCACCGATGAAGCCGAAGCGATCGAGCTAGCCAACGATATTCCCTACGGACTGGCAGCCAGTGTATGGACGACGAATGTGCAGCGAGCGATGCGGGTCACGGCAGTCCTAGAGTTTGGCACGGTTTGGGTGAACGATCACCTGCCGATCGCCAGCGAGCTACCACACGGTGGCTTTAAGCAAAGCGGCATGGGTAAGGATATGTCGTACTATGCGCTGGAGGAATACACGATCGTTAAGCACGTCATGTTTGATATTACGGGCGATCAGAAGAAGGCATGGCACTCGGTGGTGTTTGATGGCTAATTTGCCGTTGATTCTGAAGGTTGAGTTTTGGGAGAGTGGTTGAGCCGTGTTCTAGGGGCTATATCGCCCCCTAAATCCTCTAATGTTGGGGGCTTTGAATCAATTGGAAGCCTTCTGGTATTGAAGAGTTGAGGGCTGCAAGGTTTCGATTTCGATCAGGAGAAAGGTTTATGTTGTACCGCTTCAAGGCACTCCTTTTAACCGGAGTTCTCAGTTTTTTAGCGATCGTCTTAAGCGTGCCTGCTGCTCAGGCAGAAAATTGCACTTTATCAGCGATCGTTTGGGAAGGTTACACCGATTCGTCTTTTGCTCAGACTTTTGAGCAGCAAACGGGCTGTGCTGTGAAGGCGACCTATGCTGGATCGAGCGACGAGATGTTTGCCAAGTTTCGTACCGGAAAAGGTCGCAATTATGACATTATCTCGGCGTCGGGTGATATTACGGAGCGGCTGTATCGGGCAGGTTTAGTGCAGCCGATCGACCCCAGTAAATTGAAAAACTACGATTCAGTATTCTCGTCGTTTCGCGGCGGCAACTGGAATACGTTTGATGGCACACCCTATGGCGTAACGTTTGCCTGGGGTCCGAATGTCATGGTTTACAACAAGGAGAAGGTTAGCTCGGAGCCGAAGAGCTGGGATGTGCTGTTTGACCCGCAGTATGCCGGGAAAATCTCGCT
Source organism: Leptolyngbya sp. FACHB-711 (assembly GCF_014695615.1). Lineage (NCBI taxonomy): Bacteria > Bacillati > Cyanobacteriota > Cyanophyceae > Leptolyngbyales > Leptolyngbyaceae > Leptolyngbya > Leptolyngbya sp. FACHB-711. The sequence continues at coordinate 6,760 of NZ_JACJOR010000460.1, read as the reverse complement.
GCCGGATAACCCGATGACGATCGCCGATGTTGCGCTGTGGTTGGGCAAGCCCGATCCCTATCATCTGAGCGAGCAGGATCTGGCGGAAGTGAAGGCGAAGCTGCTGGAACTGCGTCCCCAGGTGCGAAAGTTCTGGACGACGGCGGGGGAACTGGCGAATCTGTTTCAGTCGGGAGAGGTGGTGATTGCCCATGCTTGGCCCCTCACTTATACGCAGCTCAGCTCTGAAGGGTTTCCGGCTGGAACGGTGAGTCCGGAAGGCAAACTGACCGGATGGACAGATTCCTGGATGATTTCTAAGAATTCGCGCCACGAAGATGCAGCTTATGAATGGGTTGATTTTATCCTCAGCGGCGAGGGGCAAAAAGGTGTGATGGATGTGACCGGATATTCGGGCGCGACCGAGTTAGGGGCTGAGGCGATCGGCAAAGACCGTGCTCACGCTTTATTTATGGATGATTTGTCGCTGCATAGACAGATCAAGATGTGGCAGAGTGTGCCGAACTATGACCAGTGGGTGCAGGTGTGGAATGAGGTTCGTTCCTAACGTTTAGCCGAATCTGACCCTGCTACAAGCTTCAAAAAACTTCAAATTCCTCTGTTCTTTCCCAATGGATGAGGCAGAGGAATTTTTTAGGCTTTTGCTTTTCGTTACAGGTATCCTGGCAAGTCACAACATTGCAAAGAAATGGACAAAGAAATGGATGATGCTAATTCGGGATTGGAAACCTGCTCTCAACCATTTTGCGACTGAGTTTTGCGACTGAGTTGGGCGATCGCTTGCCAATCTAGCTTCCTGCACCCTGACACAAACGATTTGACATACCCTTCCTAATGCTTCAGCGATGTCCTACCCCCAAACTGCTATAGCTGTAAGGATGATTGCATCACTGTCCTGACAAACTGCCCCAGAATCAGCGATTGCCTGGGTGACTAGCAGTTGCACCATTTCTTGAAACGTGTCATGGGTGGCGATTTTAACTTGATATCCAGGATATCCAGCCTGTTTCAATCCTTGTTTAAGGGCAATGAAGGGTTGAATATCCCCTCGGGCTTCTGTCGTCAAAATCGTAATTCTCCGAACGACTTCAGTATGAGTTCCTTAATGGGTTACCAAAGCTGCAAATCGTACTTAGTAAAGATTTCCTCTAAAACAGTTCGATCAGGTGGAAAGCTAGTAATTCTTGCACCAACTTCTTGATAGAATTCGGCAGCGGCAGCAGGTGAAACGATGATCAGAACACGAGCGATCGGGGAAAGCACCTTAAAGGTATGCACAGCATTTGTAGGAATGTGGGTCACTGCACCTGCTGTAACAACATGCTTACGACTACCTAAGGTGACTTCGAGTTCGCCTTCCAGGATGTAAAACGTTTCCTCCCAAGGATGGCTATGGAGTGGTGGTTCTCCATGCGCCGCATCGATCATCTCAAACATAGCGTACTGACCATTCGTATCATTTCCAGTTAGCTTCCATACGAGTGTGTGAGTCAGCATAGTATGCATATCCCCTTCACCAGATGCAAGGAGTTTAGGTTTAGCGTGCTGTACTGCAGTCGTCATAGTGCTTCTCCAAAAAAACAAATGGTTTACTCGTTGTTGATTCATCGGTCGAACCGAACAGCTTGTTCGATTGGTTACATAGTAGGCTGCGTATTCCGGTTGCAATTCACCCAATTGGGTAGCCTTTTTAGACCGTACTGTATGACACGATGGATGGATTTGTTCAGGTTGTGTTGTGCCTGAAGAAGCTAGGCAGGCTGGCAAAGCAGAACAAATTTTGCAGGGAACTTTACAAGAATTTTTGCGAGATGGCTATGCTGTTGAGGTTATTCTATTAAGGCAATTCTGCTAAACACAGAGGAAGTAGACATCGGAGGGCAAAAAGACACAACGGAGCTTGTCTAACTTAACGATTGGTTAGTTTTTGCGACACAATCGAACTTTGTAAATGCCGTATTCGGGGGCAAGCTAGGATGAGGAAATAGGCGAGCTAAAGTCTCTGTTTTATCTTTGCTTTAGTTCACCCAAATTCTTCAAATTCTTACTCAAACTTCTGCTCAAATTCTTGCTCAAACTTCTGTGACTGTTATTCCTGCTCGATCGCCTCGTTCTGATCAAACTGGGCTATATGCATCTTTGCTGCCGCCCCTGCTGTGGATGTCGCTGCTGTATTTTATTCCGCTCGGATTGCTGCTGATTTATAGTGTCTGGCAGCTGGAATCGTTTGAGATTGTCAAGACGCTGAGTTTGAAAAATTTTCAGACGATCGCCACAAACGCTGCCTACCGCACGGTAATTTTGCGAACGGTGCTGACTGCGCTGGGGGTGACGCTGATAGATGCGGTGATCGCGCTGCCAATGGGATACTTCATTGCAAAGCACGGCGGACGCTATCGCGGGCTGCTAACGATGCTGGTGATTTTGCCGCTGTGGTCGAGCTATTTGGTGCGCGTCTTTGCCTGGAAGATTATTCTGGGCTATAACGGTGTTTTGAATACGGCGCTGCTGTCGCTGGGCATTTTACACGAGCCGAGTTCGCTGTTTCTCTACAACCGGTTTTCGACGCTGCTGACGTTTGCCCATGTGTGGCTGCCGTTTATGATTTTGCCGATCGTGACTGCGTTTGAGCGGTTGCCCAATTCGCTGCTGGAAGCTTCGGCAGATCTGAATGCAAACCCCTGGACGACGTTTCGACGGATTATTCTGCCGCTGGTCACACCGGGCGTCCTGGCAGGGTCGATCAATGTGTTTTCGCTGACCATGGGCGATTTTATTACGCCGAGTCTAGTTGGCAGTCCGAACGGGATTATGCTGGGCAACCTGATTGCATCGCAGTTTGGCGTAGCGTATAACTGGCCTCTGGGTGCAGCGTTTGCGCTGGTGGTGATGACCATTGTGTTTAGTGGGCTGACGATCGCCCTTCGCAAAGGGGCAAGTTTATGAACAAACAAGCTGTACGGGAATTGCCTCGGTCTCAACCAAAACCCTGGTTGCTAGGCATTTGGACAGTGCTGGTGTTTGTGTTTTTGTATTTGCCGATCGCCGTCCTGGTGCTAATGAGTTTTAACCGATCGCGCATTTTGTCGCTGCCCTTCAAAGGATTTACGCTGAACTGGTATCAGACTGCACTTCGAGACACGGCTTTGCAGGTCGCGCTGATCAATTCGATCAAGGTGGCAGCGACGGCGACGATTCTGGCAACGGTTTTGGGCTTGCTGGCGGCGTTTGCAGTATATCGGTATCAGTTTTTTGGCAGAAATGCCTTTCGGATCGCGCTCAATTTGCCGATTTTGCTGCCGGGAATTGTGACCGGAGTGGCAATGCTGGCGTACCTGTCAGACCTAGGGTTTGAGCTATCGCTCTTGACGGTGATTCTGGGTCATGTGGTGTTTGGGCTGCCTGTTGCCTTTGGTCCGATCGTGACGCGATTAAGTCAGTTTCCCCACAGTCTGGAGGAAGCTGCTTATGATTTGGGGGCACTGCCGGGGCGGGTGTTTATTGACATTGTGTTTCCCTACATTCGCAGTGCGATCGTGGCGGGTGCGCTGCTGGCGTTTACGCTGTCGTTTGATGAGGTAATTGTGACAATCTTCCTCACCGGACAAGATAATACGCTGCCGATGGAGATTTGGGGCAGACTGCGAACCGATATTACGCCGGAAATTGCGGCGATCGCGACGCTGATTTTGCTGGGAAGTGGGGTACTGGTGCTGCTGAGCCAGCGAACCTCCCCCGCGGACTAACCTGCGGCGAATTAAGATAGGGAGAAGTCAGGAGAAAAACATGAAGGCGAAAAGCGTCGTTTACCTGGAGTCGGTCAGCAAGATTTACCCATCAGCAAAGGGTGAAGTTTATGCAGTGCAGGATGTAACGATCGACGTGCAGCCGGGAGAGTTTTATTCGCTGCTAGGGTCGAGCGGTTCCGGGAAAACGACGACGCTGCGAATGATCGGTGGGTTTGAAATCCCGGAATATGGACAGGTGTACATTAGCGGAGAACCCGTGACGACGCTGCCGCCCTATCGCCGCAATGTGCATACGGTGTTTCAAAACTATGCCCTGTTTCCGCACATGACCGTTGCCGAAAATATTGCCTATCCGCTAACGATCGCCAAACTGCCCCGTGCTGAGATTGCGCCCCAGGTAGAAGCGTCGCTGAAAATGTTTCAGATTCAGGAATTGGGCGATCGAAAACCGTCTCAGCTTTCGGGGGGTCAGCAGCAGCGGGTGGCGTTGGCGCGGGCATTAATCAGCCGTCCGAAAGTATTGTTGTTGGACGAACCGCTTTCTGCGCTGGATGCCAAAATTCGAGAAGAAGTGCGGCAAGAGCTAAGAGAGCTTCAGCGTCGGCTCAATCTCACCTTTATCTATGTAACGCACGACCAGGAAGAGGCTCTGGCTTTATCCGATCGCATTGCCGTGATGCACCGGGGCAAAGTCGAACAGATCGGGACACCAAAGGAAATTTATAATCGTCCGGCTTCGCTGTTTGTGGCGCAGTTTATCGGCAAAGCGAATTTTCTCACGGGAACAGTACAGCAGGTGGATGAAGGAATGGCGATCGTCGAAGTTAACGGTCAGTTGCTCAAAGCAAGCCTACCCCGTGACCGCTTCGCTGATCAAAATATCCAGATTAATCAAACAGTGACGCTGATGATTCGTCCAGAACGAATTCAGATCAATCAAAATGCTTCTGCTGATAACCGGGTGAGGGGAACGATCGAATCAATTACCTATATTGGTCAATCGTTGCAGATTCAAGCGAAGACTGATTTGGGAATGCTGATGGTGACAGAACTTTATAGCGGAGGCGATCGATCGGATGAAACGCTAACGCTTTCCTGGAATTCAGAAAATTGTGTGGTCGTTCAAAAGGAGCATTAAACGCAAATGAGCCGTCAGCTAATTTCTTCGGGTTCATCGTTTGAGCGGGAAGTCGCGTATTCCAGAGCAGTTGTGGATGGAGGTTGGGTTTTTGTTTCTGGGACAACTGGATTTGATTATCAAACGATGACCATTTCTGACAATGTGGTTGAACAAGCCGAGCAGTGTTTTCAAAATATCAATGCTGCCCTGATTGAAGCAGGATGTACGCTGCAAGATGTGGTGCGGGTTCGCTACATTCTGCCAGATCGCGCTGACTTTGAGCCTTGTTGGAGTGTGTTTCGGCGGTATTTTGAAAATGTGCGTCCTGCGTCCACCATGTTTGTTGCCGGACTTGCCGACCCGCGCATGAAGATCGAAATTGAAGTGACTGCTCGTAAACTGACCGCTCGTAGATTCTAGAGTGCAGAAGCAATAAGAAAGCAGGGGCAAAACTCCTGAGAATCATGCCCCCACATCTTTTCACTCCTATAGTTGTGATCTGCGGTTTTAGATACGGCGATCGCGACAGAACTAAGCGGCTGCGAGTATCGTTTCAGCTTCAAGTGGTGCTAAAGGGGCAGCAGTGCGGATCAAACCCTCTATCTTGTGAACGAACTTGTTCTCGGTGAAGTAGGCTCTATACGCTTCGCGGGCATTGTGAGCAATCTGCTCTGCCTCGTCAGGATTTGCCAGATAGTAGCGGCACTTTTCTTCGAGATCTGCAAAGTCCCACCGCACCGGAACATAGGTTTTGCCAGGGATAAAGATATTGGGTTCAACATCAATGTGATCGACCAGAGGCTTGATCAGCAGGCATCCGTGGCAGGCTGCTTCATAGTCGCGCCAGGTAATTTCTCCCCAGCCAAACGGGCTAAACGCAATGCGACTCCGCTTCAGATCGTGCAGATATTGCCGGGATGAGATGGTTTGCTCACCCGAAAATTCGCCGCTCACCGAGAGCGTATAGTCAGAAGCCATTCGCTTGAGCGCTTCGACACCCAGCATCCGGTGCTGACCATACCATTCCAGGTTGTTTCTTGGCCCGTAGGACACGTGACAAACGACATCGATGCTCTTTTTACTGCCCTGGTTCCAGAACATTGGCTTATGGAACAGTGCTTCCTGGAACCGCTTGGTCAGGGTCACGAACCAGCCCGTTTCGATTCGGGATTCATAACCTGCCGGAACTTCAGATTGGACAGACCAATCCTTAATGTCGTATCCCAGCTCATTCACTAAATAATCGGTGAGGACCGTCCCCCCCTTCAGCGGGTTCAGATATTGGCTGACATCCTTGAGTCGCTGATACTTCAGGAAGCGATCGACATAAGGCAAAACGCCGAAAAAGCGGCTGCTGGTTTGATCGAACGGGTCGATAAAGACAATCAGCGCATTGGGTTGACGATCGCGAAACTTCTCCATCACCAGGGTGACATCGCTCGGATTCTCTCGCCAGCAGGGGCGCACGAAATACGCATCGGCGGTTTGCAGGCTTGCCGCTTCAATCTCTTTTAGAGAACGCGCATCAACATGCTTAAACTCAAAGCCCAGTTCGCGACGCAGACATTGCCGATTATCAAAGAACGGAAAGAGCTGGGAGAACGGAATCGAGTCCGTCTTGATATCTGTGCTGCCGATAACGATTGCTTTCATACTGCTTCTGATGAGGAAAGGAACGAAAAATGGCTGAAACCTGGCAGGAGTAGGGAGGCTTTGGAATACGCGCTAAGACGTAAAAGTCTGCCAGCAATCTATAACCAATTGCCAAACTGGTTTCACTGATAAATCGTGGTATGAGCGACGGTGGCTGTGCTGAGATCTACCCTTCCAGGAAGAAGCAACCTCTCTCAAGAAGCGGCACAATAACTTTGTAATGTGGCTCTGGAAAGTA
>NZ_JACJOR010000046.1:0-2726 GCF_014695615.1 Leptolyngbya sp. FACHB-711 | reverse complement strand
CATATTCTCACACCAGTTCTGGGAAAGGATTCTTACCTAGAGCAACAACATCCCCAGAACCGATCGAAGGTGTAGCTGGAGTAGTGCAGCAAGCTCCAAACTCATGGTAAACATCAAAACTCGATCGCCAATCCATTCTCCACACCGCTAATTCAAATAATTCTTTAAGGGTAGGATATAAGGGAACGATCGCCTTCCCAGGATCAAATGGCTGCTTCTTAACTTCCAGTAGAACAATAATACCGTTCTCCTGTCTTCCAAAGTTGCAGTGCCATGAGCAGGAATAGAACGCCTGCAATCGGGGAAATAAAGCAAAACCATAAAGGCACTGAGAAGACGCTGGCTTTATTCAGCACTGCCAGGATGGGGAAATAGCTGACGCAGGCGAGCGGAATCAAAAAGGTGAAGAATCGCTGAAACCACTGGCTATAAATCGAAAAAGGATATTGAGCCGTTTCAACCCCTCCATAAGTGAGGATGTTCATGATTTCGAGTGACTCGATCGTCCAGAAGGTGAGCGTTGCCTGCACAATCACGATCCCCAGAAACAGCGCAACGCTGCCAACAAATGACACACTCAGTAACCAGGCAGTTTGCAGCGTTAAAGGAATCTGAAGCGTTGCCAGTGCCCATCCCCCAACCATCAGCCCTTGGGAGAACCGCCCCATGCGTCTGAGCGTGAATTCAGTTCCCAAAAGCTGTAAAACCGTACTGCGAGGACGCAGCAGCAATCGATCGAATTCACCGCTTTTGATCAGCTTGGCGAACGTATCAAACCCGCGTCCCAGTGCATCAGCACAGGCAAAGGAAACATTAACCATGCCATAAAAGAGTGCCACCTCCACTAACGTCCAGGTGCCAATGCTGTTGAACCGGCTAAACAATGCCCAGATGCCAAAAAACTCGATCGCGGTACCGAAAAGATGCCCCACCGTTTGCAGCACAAAAGACACCTTGTATTGCATTTGCGCCTTGAACGAGACCGAGATATACCGCAAATAGAGACGCAGTGAATTCACAAGTTAGCCTCCTTGAATCACTAATCGCTTCACGCCTCGACGTACCAAAAGCCGCCCAAACCCAATCACGATGACAATCCAGACTGTCTGATGCATCAGCACACGCCCCAAGGCATCGGGGGGAAGGTTGCCTGTAAAAAGACGAAACGGCTGGTCGAGCAATCCAGAGAAAGGCAGGAAATTCAGTAGTGGTTTAGCCCACTGGGGAAACAGCGGCAGCGGCACAATCATGCCAGACAGCATAATGACGAGAGTTGGCACAATCGTATTGATGCCTTCTCCAGAGAGCGTCCACAGCATCGAGACAGTGAGCAGCATCGTTAGGGCAGCAGATAGAAGGATTGCACCCGTAAAAGACATCCCAAACGCAGCCAGTGCTGCCAGCGAGGGTGGTGTTGCCAGCGCCCATTGAGCTAACCCGACCAGCGGCAGAATTAGCAGGGTTAAGCTCAAAATCGGAATTGCCCTCAGAATCAGGGGTGCCGTCCGCATTGCCAGGGCACGGGTAAACCAGAAGTTGTAGAGATCGATCGGTCGCAGCAGGTCGTATCCTACCGCGCCAGAGCGAATTAATTCTTGAACCTCTCGATCGCCGGACCAAGGGACGATCGCCATGATAAACGCCTGTCCCAGCCAGACATAGCTGATCGCCTCCGGCAGGGTCATCGGTTGAGCTACAGTGCTATGGCTAAAAAATGCAGCGAGCACCATCACTTTCACCACACCCCAGAAAAGCTGCGTTGCAATTCCCGCAAACGCTGCCGCTCGATATTGCAGCAGCAAGGCCAATCGAGCATAAAATAGCGACTGGTAAGCTTGCATCCTATCCCCCTCCTGTCTTTGCATATAGTTCGGCAATAATTTCTTCGATCGGTGGATTCTCCACAAAAAGGTCTTCCACGTCATGTTGAGCCGTAATTTGACGAATCAGGGCGGCAGCAGAGATTTGAATTGGATCAAACGCCAGGGTGACAGTTCGCCCTACTCGAGTCAGAAGATGCACTCCGGCTGATTCAAACTTGAATTCATCCGTTTTCAAATCAATTCTCAAATATCGACGCGAGGACACCTGGGAACGCAAAGCTGTCAACGAACCGTCACAGAGAATCTCGCCGTTCCCAATAATAATGACGCGATCGCACAGCGCCTCAATGTCATCCATATCGTGAGTTGTCAGGATCGTCGTCACCTGTTGGCTCTGGTTCAGAGCTTTGATAAATTTCCGCACGGCAAGCTTGGAGACGGCGTCCAGTCCGATCGTCGGCTCATCCAGAAACAGGATGTCCGGTCGATGCAGCATGGCAGCAGCAAAGTCACACCGCATTCGCTGTCCCAGGCTGAGCTGCCGCACCGGGGTCGAGAGCAAGTCCTCTAGATCCAGCAGATCAATCATTTCATCGCGGGTCCGTCGGTACTGCGCGTGAGGTACCCGATAAATGTCCCGTAGCAAGTCGAAAGACTCTATCACCGGCAAATCCCACCAGAGCTGAGTCCGCTGCCCAAACACAACGCCAATCTGCCCGACATGATGAATCCGGTCTTTCCAGGGCGTTCGTCCATTAATCACGCAAGTGCCACTGGAGGGCACGAGGATGCCGCTGAGAATTTTAATCGTGGTCGATTTACCGGCTCCATTCGGACCAATGTAGCCCACCAATTCTCCCTGTTCTAGCGAAAATGAAACGCCTCTTAATGCCTGAACCGGTT
>NZ_JACJOR010000459.1:0-6927 GCF_014695615.1 Leptolyngbya sp. FACHB-711 | reverse complement strand
CAAGGGGAGTCATAGAATTAGAAGCGGGGTGATGAATGGCGAGCAAAATGACGGATGACCAACCGAACGACGTTATGCCCCACCCCCAAAGACCTCCACATCTTGAAAGACACAAATCGGAGAGCCGTGACCCACCCGAATCGCCTGGTTGGGTTCGCCTTTGCCGCACATCGGTGTGCCATACATTTGCCAGGTAGACTCGTCGCCAATTTTGACCAGGCTATGCCAGAATTCCGGCGTGGTGGCGCGGTAGTTCGGGTTTCGCAGCGTTTTGGTGAGCTGTCCGTTTTCGATCAGGCGGGCATATTCGCAGCCAAACTGAAACTTGTATCGCTGATCGTCGATCGACCAGGAACGGTTTGATTCCATATAAACGCCCGATTCAATGTCCTGAATCAAATCAGGGAAATTGTCGATTCCTGCTTCCAGATTGAGGTTTGCCATGCGATCGATCGGCGGACGATTCCAGGAAGAAGCCCGCGCACAGGCGACCCCATCCACGCCCAGCCGCGCCTGACTTTCCAGACTGCCCAAGCCGCGCTGCAAGATGCCGTCTTGAATCAAAAATTCTTTGCTGGCAGGTGCGCCCGTATCGTCAAACTCGTAGCTTGCAAACTCACCCGGCACCGTAGGGTTAAAGGTGATATTCATTAGCTTCGAGCCGTAGGACAATTTGCCGAAATCCGACGGTTTGACAAAGCTGCCGCCTGCATAGTTGCGCTCATCGCCCAAAATGCGATCGAGTTCCAGCGGATGCCCGACGCTTTCGTGAATTTGCAGCATCATCTGATCGGGAGCCAGCACCAGCATCGTCTTTGTCGTCGGACATTCCTCAGCCGTCAAAAGCTCGATCGCCTGCGACCCAATTTGATCTGCCCTTGCCCACAGATCATCGATCGGAAACAGCTCCCAGCCGCCCTGATAGCAGTGTGCCAGATAGCCATTATTGCTGCGCTGCTGCACGACACCGCCCGACTGAGCCGTTACCCCAAAGTGCGTTTCGAGCAGCATAAATTTTTGATAGACCTCCGAGCCGCTGCTGCTGACAAACCAGGATTCGGTTTCGTTGGTGATCGCCGTCGCGCTGGTCTGAACGATCGCATCCGAGACTTTCAGCGTTTGACAAAGCCGCGCCAAAAGCTGATTAATTTCTCCCGGCGTCATCGCATCAAACGGTTTCACAAAAGGCGAGCTATACTCTCCGACCACTTTAGGACGCACCGTTGCCGCCATCGGATAAATCGCCCACCGACTCGCTGCCTGTGCCTGCGCTGCTGCCGCCTGTGCTGCCGCCTGCAAATCTTCGAGCTGAAGCGAATTCGTCGCGCCGTAGCCAATCTGACCATTGACCAGCACTTCCACCATCACGCCCTGACTCGATGATTTGGAATTACTTTGAGGAATGGCATCCCGCATCGATCGAGAGCTAACGTTCTCTTTCACCATGCGAAGTCCAACCCAATCGGCCTGGATATCAAGGCGATCGAGGATTTGTTGCAGTTCAGAAATCATGACGTATTTCCTCAGGAATGGCTGGGTAGAGGCTGGACGGGCTTAGCGCGCTTTGCTCAGGCTTTCAATTCTAGCCATTTTTACTGAGTTTCAGGGTTATTCCGTATCTAACAACAGTTAGCAATCGAGGAGCCTCACGCATTTGCCAGTGCCCAATCGATCGCCGCTTCTGCATGAATTCGCGTGGTTGGAAAAAGCGTCATCTCACAGTCTTCCGGCTGAATCAGCAGCTCAATTTCAGTACAGCCTAAAATAATCCCTTCTGCCCCTGCGCTGATTAACCGATCGATAATGGCAAGATAGCGCGATCGAGAATCAGGCTGAATGATGCCCAGACACAGTTCGCTGTAGATCACGTCATGCACGATCGCTCGGTCTGCTGCATCGGGAACTAAAACTTTGATGCCGTGCTGTTCCAGCCGTCCCCGATAAAAATCCTGCTCCATCGTATATCGCGTTCCCAGTAAGCCGATCGTGTCAATTCTGGCAGCCTGGATGCGCTGTGCGGTTGCGTCTGCAATGTGCAAAAACGGAATTTGAAGATTTGCCTGAATCTCATCTGCTAGCTTGTGCATCGTATTCGTACACAGCACCACAAAATCCGCTCCGGCTCGCTCGATTGCCTGGGCTGCGTCAATTAGGATCAAGCTTGCTTCTTGCCAGCGTTCCTGATGTTGCAGCGTCTCGATTTCGGCAAAATCCACCGAATACATCACACATTTTGCTGAATGCAGTCCGCCCAGTCTGGCTTTTGCCAGTTCGTTAATCAGCCGATAATACTCGATCGACGATTCCCAGCTCATGCCGCCAATTAAACCGATCGTTTTCATCCAGAAATTCCTTAAGGATTGCAATAGGGACACTGCCCCGGATCAGCGGTTTCAACCCCATTTGGAAACAGCACTTCTTCCCGATGCTGGCACTTCTGACATCGATAAACGATCGAGCGCGTCAAATCGGTTGGCGTTCCACACAAGCCGCAGGGTAAGCCGGGAAGGCGATCGGCTACTGAGAATCCGGGAGTATTGCAGTTCGGACAGGTTTTCTGAAGTTTGGCAATCAAATCTTCGGTGGCTTGCGCGATGATTTTCATGCGCGTGGGATTATGCATTGCCCGCATATCGGTTTCGATGTGGACGCGATCGGCTTGTTTCAGTGCCCACTGCACGGCATCGATTAACTGTGCTTCTGAAGTGATCCCTTTGATGATCAGATCTTTGTCTTTGGTAATTCCGTTTGCATCTGCATTTGCAATCACGACTAATCCATGCTGAGGGAATTTTGCTTTTCGAGCAAATGTCTTTGCTTCTTCTAAATTAGTGACTTGTTTGTGGCTAAAGTTTGTCTCTGTTGAAATTGCTTCACCGATCACTTCTAAATCATTTCCGCGATCGATCAGCAATACAATTTCACGATTAGACGGTAAAAACGGCATTGCCGGATGCGGCCCAAAACTGCCTTCACTGGCAATTCCAATCGCGTGTCCTGTTAATTCCATGCCGACGATCGCCTTTTGTCGTGCCGCTTCGAGCTGAGTGCCATATCGCTTCACTTCGCGGGTAAATGTACCCAATCGATCGCTGTCAAATCCGTGCGGCACAGTGACTTGCAGTCCCAAGTTTTCCTTCAGTAACGGCGCAATTGCTATTTCTTTCTGGTGCATCGTTGCCAGCGTCGCCAATCGATCGCGAAACCATTCTAAAGGCAATCGTCCAGACCCACTTTGAACCACAGCGACCCTATCTCCTAAAAAACTATTTCCTAAAAAAACTATCCCCTAAAAAACTATCCCCTAAAAATTAGTATGCCAAATTCAATCTCCCGCGCAGGTTTGAACCATGCTCCCCAAACTTCTACACACCGACAGACCACCTCAAAACCCGGCAATCGCTACAGTAATTTTATCTTTAGCTCCATTGCCCTATCTCCCCACCCACCATGTCCGCCCTCACCTCGTTCTTTTCCCTTCGGCGCTTTGCCACAATTCTGTCTGTCGTTACCCTTACCCTGACATTGCTTGGGGTTGCAAGCGGCATTTTGATCGCGTTTTATTACGATCCGTCTGCGGCGGGCGCGTACGAATCGGTGCAAAATATCGCCGATACTCTACCGGGCGGCTCGATCATTTACTCGATCCACCAGATCGTGGGCAACGGCATGATTATCGTTGCGCTGCTGCAACTGTTTGTGCTGTTTTTCAGTCGGCGGTTTCGGATTAGCTGGTTTTCTGCCTGGGTCAGCGATTTTGTGCTGCTGGGATTGGCGATCGGGCTTGCCTGGACTTCGATGATTCTGAAGTGGGATCAGTTGGGCTACTGGCGGCTCAAGATCGAGCTGCAAACGATCGAGCAGTTGCCTTTTGTCGGTCAATTTGCAAAGGATGTGCTGACCGGAGGATTGATCGATACCACCACCGTCGAACACTTCTATACGCTGCACAGCTATGTTTTGTCTGCGATCGCCGTTGGAATTGCGGTCTTTCATCTCGGTTCGCTGCTATTGCAGGAATGGGAGCAGCGTCGCACCCTGCGGATGATGTACGAAACGGCTCATCTTCCCGAAGCTACGCCTGCGGTTCCCGGTCCAGCAAAGACGACTTCCCCACGCTAGACGCGGGTTTGGATCTCTCTAGAGCTTGCGCCAGGGCTTCTAGCCGCATCGGTTTGCTGATGTAATCATCCATGCCCGCATTGAGGCAAGTTTCGCGATCGCCCTCCATTGCATTTGCCGTCATTGCAATCAGGCGCGGACGGTTTGACTGCCACTGCTGACAAATACGCCGGGCTGCTTCGAGTCCGTCCATTTCGGGCATTTGGACATCCAGCAGCACGACATCGTAAGACTGACGGTGGATTGCTTCCAGAACCTCTAATCCGTTACCTGCCACATCTGCTCGATAGCCCAAACGCTGAAGCATAAGCAAAGCTAGCTTTTGATTGACCAGATGGTCTTCCGCCAGCAAAATTCGCAGCGACGATTTGTGTTCCGAGTCCGAATTGGGTTCTGGCTCGGCAGGGCGAACAGCCTGAATCTGGCGCGGCTGCCCACTCATGACCTGGGTCAAGATGCGGTAGAGCGGAGCTGATTTGATGGGTTTAGTCAGCAATGCGGCAAAGTACGATCGCTGGGTTGTGGTAAGGTCTTTATGACCGATCGAAGTTAGCATCACGAGCGGCAACGCCTGACCCGCTGGGAGGTTTCGCACTGCCTCTGCTAGCGTTAGCCCATCCATTTGGGGCATTTGCATATCGAGAATTGCTAGGTCAAACGCCTCTCCCTGTTGCAGCAGGCGAAGCGCATCCGCACCGGAAGCTACTGCTGTAGGGGCCATTTGCCAGGACTGGGTGCGATAGGTCAAAAGCTGGCGATTCGTGGCGTTGTCATCGACAATCAGCACTTTTCTCGCTGCCAGGGAGGGCAACCCTTGAGGCGCGATCGGGTCAAGGCAAGCGGGGGCAACAATCGTAAAGTAAAACGTAGAGCCAACTCCCGGCTGACTCTCGACCCACATCCTGCCGTCCATCATTTCGCTCAAGCGATTGCTAATCACCAAGCCCAAGCCTGTGCCTCCATACTGGCGCGTCGTTGAAGCATCGACCTGGCTAAACGCTTTAAACAGTCGCCCCAGCTTATCTTTTGGAATGCCGATGCCCGTATCTCTCACTGCAAATTGAAGCTCATAAACAGGCGCGTTGGGTTCTGCTGCGGCGTTTAGTGCAGTTTCGGCAGCTGCGATTTGACGCGAACTCACTGAAACTGTCACTTCTCCTGTTTCGGTAAATTTGATCGCATTATTGAGCAGATTAACCAGAATTTGCCGCAGTCGGGTTACGTCGCCCAGGATCATCTCCGGAACTTTTGATTTGTTGAGATACGTCAGTTCAAGTTCTTTTTCGGCGGCTTTGGGTGCCAGCAACTCAAGTGCGTCTTCAATACAGGTTGAAAGATTAAAGGGATGCTGTTCAAGTTCGAGCTTGCCCGATTCAATCTTTGAGAAGTCCAGGATGTCGTTAATAATCGTCAGCAGCGAGTCGCCGCTCGTGCGAATGATTTCAACATATTCCCGCTGTTGGGGAGTAAGCTGCATATCGAGCAGCAGTCCGGTCATGCCAATCACCGCGTTCATCGGCGTACGAATCTCGTGGCTCATCATGGCTAAAAAGTTGCTCTTGGCTTGATTTGCCTGATCTGCCGCCTGCTTAGCCTGTTCTAGTGCGGCGTTTTGTGCGGTCAGCATTTTGCGCTGCTGCGTTTCCTGATCGAGCAACTGCGCCTGTGCCAGAGCAATGGCAACCTGATCTGCCAATTCACTGAGCAGTGTGACTTCGTCGGGTCGCCACTGGCGCGGGTGGGCGCATTGGTGAGCAATCAACAGTCCCCAAAGGGTCGGCTCGTTGGGCGTTCCTGTGGATTGAATAATAGGAACGACCAGATTGGCTTTAATTTGAAACCGGGTTAACAAATCGCGGTGACAGGGCTCAAGGGTCACTCGATCGATATCAGCGATCGCGGAACTTCCGCCCTGGTAATAGGGCAACCATCCCCCTGCTTTAAAACAGGTATCTTCAATCCTTTCGCCCAGTGCCGATCGCCAGCCCGGTGCAACCGACTCCACGACGACATCTCCATTCCAATCAGCATCAAAGCGGTAGATCATCACCCGATCTGCTTCCAAAAATTGCCGCACTTCGGCAACCGTGGTGCTGAGGATGTCTTCCAGATGAAGCGAATAGCGAATCCGCTGGCTCACTGCATTCAGCAAAGAAGCCCGATGGTTCTGGTTGTGCAGCTTGATTTCAATCTGTTTTCGATCGCTGATATCGGTGATGCTTCCTTCAAGGGCGATCGGCTCTCCGGTCGCATCATACAAAAGACGGGTACTCTCTGAGATCCAAATGACTTGTCCGTCCTTTCGGTAAACCTGAGATTCAAATCCACAAACCTCGCCTCGCGATCGAATTTCTTGCATAAACACTTGTCGGCGAAGCGGATCAACATAAAGCTGCTGATCAACATTTTGGATGGTAGCAGTCAGTTCGGCAGAAGAGTCATAGCCATAAATCTGAGCCAGCGAAGCGTTGGCCTGCAAATATCTGCCCGACAGCGTTGTTTTATAAAGTCCCAGGGCAGCATTCTCAAAGAAATTTTGGTAGCTCGCTTCGGTTTGCTGCCGCTCGGTAATGGCATTTTGCAAAACGATCAGGTTTCGCCGCAGTTCTAGCTGGGTCACCACCTGACGCGCAAGGGTGGCTAAAGCGTCCTGCTGCTGAGGGTTCAGGTCGCGTGGCTTATAATCTATCACACAGAGCGTTCCCAGCACGTAGCCTTGGGGATTAATCAGCGGTGCGCCTGCATAAAACCGAATGCAAGGACTTCCAGTCACTAAGGGATTGTTCGCAAAGCGGGGGTCTAGGG
>NZ_JACJOR010000458.1:0-27020 GCF_014695615.1 Leptolyngbya sp. FACHB-711 | reverse complement strand
GGAGAACCTGCTTTTGCCTTTGAACGCGATCGCCCCAGTCGGTTTGGCATTCTGCCTCGGCACGGCGAAAATCGCATGATTCGCTGGTTTGAATCACCCAGTTGCTACATTTTTCATACGCTGAATGCTTACGAGTCGGGGGATGACATTATCCTGATTGCCTGTCGGATGGGCAGCACCAGCATCCTGGGTGCGTCTCCGGGTTCCCATGAAAGCGATAATCGCGCTATTAGCAGTAATGTGCCGCTGCTTTACCGCTGGCGGTTCAATCTCAAGACTGGAACCGTACAGGAAGAGACCCTCGACGATTGCCCCTGCGAATTCCCACGCATCAACGAACAGTATTTAGGACGGCCTATCCGCTATGGCTATGCGGGCAAGAGTGCGCCTACCGCAATGCCCAAGTTTAATGGCTTACTCCAGTTCGATCTGGCGCATCAATCGGTGCAAACGCACTCCTTTGGGACAGGACGCTATGGGGGTGAAGGCGTGTTTGTGCCAAGACCCGGTGCGACGACCGAAGACGATGGGTGGCTGATGACGTTCGTACATGACGAAACTCAGAGCACCTCTGAATTGATCATTGTCGCAGCCCAAGCCATGACCGATGAACCAATTGCCCGCGTCTTGATGCCCCAACGCATTCCCTATGGTTTTCACGGCACCTGGATTGCGTTTGTATAAGACCTGCTACGGCGATCGCACTCAACACCAATCAATTTCCGATCGCCCCGCGCCCAATCCGCAGTTCAGCGTCACGGGAAGAGGAGGATAACAGCGTAGATCTAGAAGCATCGATCCCATCAGGGCCGTCTATGCTAGAACTTGATTTTGTCTAATGATTTTAGGGAGTATGCGATCGCTCCTAAAGGCTAAAAGTTTATGTTTGGGATTAATCGTCTTGGTTTGGCGTCGGAGCCGCAAGAAAGCCTTCTCCCAATCCAGCATCGCGCAAACGCTGTGCCCCAATATTGCGACTCAGAACCGCTAAACCTGCCAGATGCGCCTGCAACCCTGCAGTACTGGCACAGCAATCTGTTAACACAAGTGGTTCGATGCCTCGGTCAAACAAATCCATCGCAATTTTTAAGACACACATATCGGTGTCGATTCCAACTACAGCAACCTGCTGAATTTGATGGTCACAGAAATAATCCACGAGTTCAATAGGCATCCCGCATAATCCCGGTTTACTAAAGACGAATTGGGATTGAATGTAGGGAGCTAAGTCTGCCGCTAGATTGGTTTCAGGTTCCCCATGACAACCGTTCCAGTTGAGCAGGCGAGTGTAGGGACCATCGGATAAGTTAATGAAACGAGTAAATAATATCGGAGAATAGATTTTCTGCTCAATTAAGCGCACTACTCTGGGGGGAATGTGATGTGTAAAGTCGTTAATAAATCCTGTTTGCACATCAACAACCAGTAGAGGAATAGTCATAAAAGGTTTTAATGAGCTTTTCGCTTTTACGGTTAGTAATACTTTATATAAGGCCTAACTGCGGATCTTAACACCCCCTTTGGAAAGAAGAGAAAAGATGAACTGCAATTAGATTCACGAGTGGGCTAGTAAGCCTGCGATCGATCCTTCCACAATATAAGTTTGTCGCCTTTCAAGTGAATTCATCAGTTTTCTTATAAACCTCACCGAAAATATCTCGTTGGTTTCTTTATTGATGTTGTCTAATGTCTTATCAGCGACTCCAAATAGTTCTACCAATTTAGATCTAAATCGACAAAAAACGTTTAATATTCCACTCGTAAAACTTTGTAAGATTACCGCTTCGTGAAATAAACAGGTTGCCAAAGGAGTAGGGGGGAACCAAACCATCGCTTGTCTTTCTGCCTGCTGAGGGAGTCTTTATTGATTAAAGCAATGTGATGCTGCTCATGGATGGGGTCGGAGATCGGGTAGAGTTTAATGCAGGTGGGAAAGTGAGGGTCAATGAGGGGATGGAAACAAGGGTAAAAGGGGTTTGGGCGATCGGAGAAATTCGCAATCCCCCGTTCAGGGGCAGTTGTCGGAGCTGGCAATGGCTATGTTGCAATAATTCTGATTGACCGCTTTCCCAATCGGCGAAAATGAATTCAACCTAACTGAGATTCTTCTGAGCTATGACTGTGATTCAAACGAAACCGACGTTACTGGACGCCATGCTGCAATCCCCGGCGGTCGAGAGCCGTGTGGCTCAGATTGTTTGGACGATTTCTCGAGTGGCAGTAGGCTTACTGATGATCCATAACGGATTTAGCAAGCTGGCGGATGTGCAGGGCTTTGCCAACGGCGTTGTCAGTTTTATTGGCTTGCCTTACCCTGTGTTTTTGACCTATTGTGCTGCCTACGCTGAAATTGGAAGTTCGATTCTGCTGGTGCTGGGATTATTGACTCGGCTGAATGCTTTGATATTGCTATTCACCATGTTCATTGCTCTCTTTTTCCATCTTAAAAAAGACGGTTGGCACATTCCCCCTTTGGAAACAGCTTCCCTTTATGCCCTGTGGTTTAGCTTCTTCCTGACCAATGGCGGTGGTTTATTCTCGCTGGATACGGCGATCGCAAGGTGGCTGAGAAAATCCTGATCTCTGTCAACCACAATCCGTTTCCAACGGCGGAGGAGTTAGGGGCGATCGCCCGCCTCATCAGACTTGATCCCGGACGGATGCGGGAGATGTTGCCCCAGCAAGAAATGACGTTACAGCCTTGCCCGATTCGGCTTTGTGGAAGCTGCTATGCTGAGGTGCCTTGTCACCGGATGGAGTTATAACAGTGACGAGCAGCCTATCAATCTTCCTATGCCCAAACATAAGCCAATCAAAGTCAAAGCCGCCAGTGCAGGGTCAAATGCGAATGCTTCTGGCAAGCTAACAGAACATATTATTAAGTGCGTATTGGAGTGTGTTGGCTATTCAGTACAAACGCAGTATAAGCCTGGAATCAAAGACATCTTTGGCAAATCAATCAGAATTGATTGTTTTGTTGAACCGTGCGAGACCTTTCCCGGAGGGCTAGCGATCGAATCCAAGTGGCAGGATGCCTCTGGTAGCGTAATCGAGAAACTACCTTTTCTAGTTGAGAATATCAAGACTGTCTATCCTTGCCCTTGCATCATTGTTCTAGACGGAGAGTATATATGCAACTCCGATGTGGCAGCAAAAGCAATCGAGTACCTGAAATCACATAAGGACGGCGAGCGATTTCTTGAGGTCTTTTCATTTCAGGAGTTTATCTCATGGGCAATTAACGAGTTAAAGCATGGCTCGTATTCTCCTGCACCACTAACCAAGCAAATCAGCTTTGATTTTTGAGGTCGGTTCAAACTTTGGCTTTTTCTTTTTGCTGCTACAAATATGACTTCTACTGAAGAATCTCAAGCGCATTCCAAATTACTACTGTACAAAGCCGGTGATGAGATTTGAACTCACGACCGCTCGATTACGAATCGAGTGCTCTACCACTGAGCTACACCGGCAATCGCCTTACCTAGTATAGCAGGTATGCGATCGAGGACTGCAAGCAAAACAAAATTACCCTGAAATTATCCGGTCACGAGATTTAAGAGCTGCTGATCCTGCTCGGACTGACGCTTTTCAATCGGCACATAGGGCGTACCCCGCATTCCCGTATAGATTTGAGTTGGGCGGAAAATGCGGTTTTCGTTGAGCTGCTCTTTCCAGTGTGCCAACCAGCCAGCAACACGGGCGATCGCAAACACGGGCGTAAACAGGTCGGTGGGAATGCCCATTTTGCGATATACCAGACCCGAGTAAAAGTCTACGTTGGGATAAATACCTTTGTGTCCCAGGCGTTCTTCGACGGCTTTTTCTAGGGTGATCGCAATATCGTAATAGTGGTCGCGTCCAAACTTCTCGAAAAGCTGCTCTGCTAGCTCCTGCAAAATTGTGGCGCGAGGGTCTTTCACTTTATAAACTCGGTGCCCGAAACCCATAATCTTAGCTTTGCGCTGAATGCAGCTTTCCAGGTAAGGCTCTACGTTTTCGATCGAGCCGATTTCTTCTAACATTTCGATCACTTCTTCGTTTGCGCCGCCGTGGAGCGGACCTGCCAGCGTTCCCACTGCGGAGGCGATCACAGCATAAGGATCGGTCAGCGTGGAAGCCGTGACCATTGCCGAAAAGGTAGAAGCATTGATCGTGTGTTCGGCGTGTAAGGTCAGACAAATATCAAAGATTCGGGCGGCGAGCGGGTCCGGTTCCTGCTCGTTCAGCATATAGAGAAAATTGGCGGCATAGTCCAGGTCGTCGCGGGGCTGGATCGGGTCGTTGCCCTTTCGCATCATTTGAAAGGCAGCCACCATAGTGGGAATTTTTGCCAGCAGCCGCACTACCGCTGCCCGAATATAATCCGGGTTGTCGAGTGCACGCCGAGAATAAAACAGGCCCAGTGCTGCCGCGCAAGCCTGAAGCGCATCCATCGGATGACCGCTCTCCGGGAAACACTTCATCATGTCGCGAATGCGGTATTTCAGCCGTCGGTGAAAGCGAATCTCATGCTCAAACTCGGCAAGTTCTTCCTGAGAGGGCAGGCTGCCGTAGATCAACAGATAGGACGTTTCTAGAAAGGTGCTATGCTGTGCTAACTCTTCGATGTTGATGCCCCGGTACTCTAAAATTCCGCGCTGACCATCCACAAAGCTAATGCTGGACTGCGTCGCAGGAATTCCCTCCAACCCCGGTCTGTATTCACAAAACGTCATAATTTCACCGTAAGACCGAAATAACTTGAACTTTTAAGCGTGGCACTTGTTTGCCTACTGTTTTGTCAGCTTCGCAGCAGTTCTGACAGAATCATCCTGTAGGCTACGGTAATTGCGTTGAGTTACGCAAGGGTTACTTCAAAATTGCTTTGCTGTGCCTGATGTCTCAAACCGTCAACACTTCAAACTCCTGCTCATAACCCACGGGGGATTGAGCGCAAATCAGGTCGATTTCTATTATCTCGCGATCGATCAAGACTAAGAGCTAAGAATTAAGAAGGATTAACACGCTCTGTCAGAGGCGGTTTGAGCAGGGACGAGAGTTTGAGATTGCCTCCTAAATTCCTAAGCCTGAGGAACTTTGAAAGCCGAATCAGACTTGTTTTCCCAGCTTGCGCTAGTGCTTGCCTTTCTGCAGAAGCGGTTCTCACTAGCGAGGCAGACGCGCCGTTTTACTGCGGGAGGCAGATTTGGCGGCAGTTTTAGTCAACTGAGGCAGATGAGCGAGTCTTGCTTTTGCCGCTTCGTCCAGCAGAGAGTCTGCAAACTCGATCGCTTTCTGGTCGGATTTGCCACCTGCAAGCTGTGCCAGTTCTTCCCGTCGCTGCTGCTCGTTCAGCGGAATCACCCGCACCACGGTTCGGAGTTCGTCTTTTTGGGAAACTTCCGTTGGCTCAGGATCAGCTTCAGCCGCTTTGCCTTTGCCGCGCTTGCGCTTTGCCGGAGTGCCTTCGCCTGCCGAATCAATCACTTCTTTGGCAACACGATAGTGGTGGTCTGCCATTGCAGCAACGATCGGCTGGTGAGTCACACAAAGTATCTGGTGCCGCTGGCTCAACTGGTGCAACTTTTCGGCGATCGCCTGCGTGACCCGTCCCGACACGCCCACATCGATTTCGTCAAACACCATTGATCCCACCGAGTCTACCTGTGAGAAACAGGCTTTTAGCGCGAGAAGGAAGCGGCTCATTTCTCCACCAGAGGCAGTCTCTGCCAGGGGTTGCAGCGGTTCGCCAGGGTTAGGGCTGAATCGGAAGGTGATGCGATCGGCTCCAAAAGCACTCGGCGCAACCGAATCGATCCCGACGTTAAACTGCACTTTGTCCATTGCCAGCGGCTTTAACTCGCGCACCAGCAAGGCTTCTAGATTCTGAGCGGCTTTTTGTCTCAGGGTGGTGAGCTGGGCACAGGCTTCAGTGAGGGCAGCGAGTTGCTCTTGGTAAATCTGCTCTAGCTCCTCAACGGACTGCGCGCCTCCGGTCAGGTCTTCGAGCTGCTTTTGCAAACTTTCGCTATAGGCGATCGCTTCTGCCAGGGTCGGACCGTATTTGCGGCAAATTTGCTTGAGCTGGGCAATGCGTTCTTCGACTTCTTGCAGCCGCTCTGGGTCAGTTTCCAGGCTCTCGCCGTAGGCGTTAATCTGCCGTCCGGCTTCTTCGACCTGCGCCATTGCCTCCAGCACCATGTCTAGAATCGGCTGAAGCTGCTCGTCGTAGCGAATCATGTCCGTCAGGGTATGCTCTGCTTCACCTAGCAGATCGGCGCAGGCATGGGAGCCGCGATCGTTCTGGTAAAGTGCTTGATACACCTGATAGCTCTGCTGCTGAAGTTCGACAGCGTGGCCGAGCCGCTGATGCTCTTGCTGAAGCTGAGTCAGTTCGTCGGGGTCATGCAGATTTGCCGATCGCAGTTCTTTCGCCTGGTATTCAAACAAATCGAGCTGCTGAAGCCGCTGCTGCTCAAACTGGCGTTTCTTTTCGAGGGTTTGCAGTGCCTGCTGGGTGGAGGCGTAGAGTTTGCTGACGCGATCGCGCTGCTCAATGACCGCACTGCCGCCAAAGCCGTCGAGCCAATCGCGCTGAATGGCAGTCTGCCCTAACTGAAGCGTTTGCCCCTGGGCAGTAATTTCCAGCAGTCGCTCGCGCAGGGATTCCATTTGCTGTTTGTTGACCAGCACCCCATTCACCCTGGAACGGCTGCGGACGTTTCCCCGGTTAGCGGTAAGTTCGCGGCTGCACACCAGCGTCATATCGTCTACCAGCTCGATCTGCTGCTCAGAGAGCCAGTGAATTAAGGCAGGGTCGAGGTCAAAGGTGGCTTCGATCGTCGCTCGTTCAGCCCCAGTTCGAACTGCTCGGCTGGTCACTTTGCCGCCTAAAGCCGCATCGAGTGCATCTAAAATAATCGACTTTCCCGCCCCGGTTTCTCCAGTCAGGACGTTTAGCCCTGTGCCAAACTCCAGGTCTAACTGGTCAACCAAGGCAAAATTTTCAATCTGAAGGGAGATCAGCATGGAGCAAAATTCGCTTTGACCTGGAAATGCAAGATTTCAAATCGCTTTTTTCAAGCAGCTACTACCAGTGTAGTGGGACTAACTCTGGAGCGGATACCTGATAGAGAACATTTGAATTACTCTCTTCTAAAAACTTAGCCCCAAGCCCCGTTTCTGTCATCTATCAGATTTGCAAGGCTTAACATTCTTTACCCGCTTTACCCTATTCGCTTTATCCAGTAGAGATCAGTCAACCCAGTGTCTACAACCGAATACGGTCAGGTGCGGATTTATCGCCTGGTTAAATTTCAAATTCAACAAAGGGTAGGGTTACAATACTTTACATTAGCCGTTGCAGTCTAAGCCTCCGCCGATCGCTGAAGTTTCCCCCGATTCTAAAGTCGCTCCGAAAGTCGCTCAGAGGGTGGACGGCTCTGCCTAAAGCAGATTGTTACGCTATTAATCTGTCTTCTTGAGACAATCTCCTATGCAAACCCTTCCTTCTTCACCGAACGCGAACGCTGCTTCTGGTCTTGTCGTTGAAAGCGAACTGTTTCCGGCTCCTCAAGAGCATCTGAAGTCAGTTCAGCCAAACGCCATGGAAGCCCAACAATACGACCCACTCGCGATCGCTGCTTACTACGGTCGCCGTCCGTTTCAGGTGGTCGGGCGACTGCTAGCGATCTTCTGGTCGTTTTTTGGATTTGCGCTGTCGCTATGGTGGGATCGGCAAAGGGGAAAGGGCGAGCGCAATCAGCATAGGCGCGCAGTACGGCTGCGAGAAATCTTGACTTATCTTGGTCCGGCATACATTAAAGTAGGGCAGGCACTCTCAACCCGTCCTGATCTGGTTCCGCCCGCGTATCTGGAAGAGCTGACTCGTTTACAGGATCAGTTGCCGCCTTTCCCGAATGAAATCGCGTTTCAGTTTATCCAGGAAGAGTTAGGCGATCGTCCCGAAAATATCTATGCGGAGCTGTCTGAAAAACCTCTTGCGGCTGCCTCTCTGGGACAGGTGTATAAAGGCAAACTCAAGAGCGGTGAAACCGTTGCAGTGAAGGTGCAGCGTCCCGGATTAGCACAGCAAATCACGCTGGATCTCTACATTCTGCGTCAGCTTGCCGCCTGGGCAGGCAGAACCTTTAAGCGGATTCGCAGTGACCTGGTTGCCATTGCCGACGAGTTTGGTGCACGCATCTTCGAGGAGATGGACTACACCCAGGAAGGACGCAACGCAGAGCGGTTTGCTCAGCTCTACGGCAATCTGCCCGATATTTATGTCCCTCGAATCTACTGGCACTACACTCAGCGGCGCGTGCTGACAATGGAATGGATTACGGGCACAAAACTCACTCAGCTTCAAGAAATTCGGGCACAGGGCATTGATGCCAGCTATCTCGTTGATGTAGGCGTACAGTGTTCGCTCCGGCAGCTGCTAGAGCATGGTTTTTTCCATGCCGACCCGCATCCCGGAAACCTGCTGGCGACTCCTGAAGGCAAACTCGCCTATCTCGATTTTGGCATGATGAGCGAGGTAATGCCGCCGCAGCGATATGGCTTGATCGAGGCGATCGTCCACCTGGTAAATCGTGATTTTGACGCGCTGGCGCAGGATTACGTCAATCTGGAGTTTCTCACGCCCGATACTGACCTGACGCCGATCATCCCTGCTTTTGCTGCTGTTTTTAATGAAGCCCTGGGCGCAAGCGTTGCCGAGATTAATATCAAGAGCATTACAGATAAACTCTCGGCATTGATGTATGAATATCCATTCCGGGTTCCGGCCTACTACGCGCTGATTATTCGATCGCTGGTAACCCTAGAAGGGATTGCAATTAACGTCGATCCGAATTTCAAGGTGCTGAGCAAAGCGTATCCCTATGTGTCAAAGCGGCTCCTCACCGATCCGGCTCCGCAATTGCGTAACTCGCTGCAAGGCTTGTTATTTAAAGATGGAACCTTTCGCTGGAATCGCTTAGAAAACCTACTGCGAAACGCTCGCGATAGCCAGGACTACGATATTAACTTTGCTCTAAATCAGGCGGTTGAGTTTATCTTCTCAGAACGGGGCGAGTTTATTCGCGAGTTCCTGGTGACTGAGATTATCAACAACGTTGATACGGCTGGACGCAGCGCGATCGATCAGGTCACAAACAA
This sequence comes from Leptolyngbya sp. FACHB-711, assembly GCF_014695615.1. Taxonomy (NCBI): domain Bacteria; kingdom Bacillati; phylum Cyanobacteriota; class Cyanophyceae; order Leptolyngbyales; family Leptolyngbyaceae; genus Leptolyngbya; species Leptolyngbya sp. FACHB-711. Next base: position 17,876 of record NZ_JACJOR010000458.1, on the reverse strand, counting down.
TCTGCGATCGTGGGTCGGGCTCCAGACCAAACAGCCCAAAAAGCTGGAAATCCCCGGTAATGCTGAACACCTAGCGCGGGTAATTGACCTGCTGCGAAGCACACCCGGATTTGATCCAGCTCAGCTTTTGCCGATCGTCCCCCGTTTGCTGGCAAAGCCGGAAGCGCGAGGCATGGGACAGGAAATCATCGGCGGATTGGGTCAGCGGGTGGCAGCCCGGATGATTCGAGAGCTATTGCTGAATGGTCGAGAGTTACCAGAGAGTTCAACCCCGACGGAACTGCCTGAGCAACGGGCTTTGCCTGCGGTTGCCCGTTAGATTGCTGCCTCTATCCCCAATTTCCACTGCATGAAAACTCCCGACGAATGTACCAACATGGCAGAAATTCGATCGGAAATCGATCGCATCGATCGCCAAATCGTCGCGCTTCTCGGTCAACGCTTTGCCTATGTGAAGGCAGCTGCTCAGTTTAAGACCAGCGAAACTAGCGTCAAAGCACCAGAGCGGCTAGAGGCAATGCTGGTAGATCGACGAGTCTGGGCAGAAACAGAAGGACTGAGTGCAGACGCGATCGAAAAGATGTATCGCGATTTGGTGAGCTACTTTGTTTCAGAAGAAATGCAGCACTGGCAGCGATCGGATAGCGTTCAAAGCTAAGATTCCGGCTCCGGCGGTGGGCAGGGTTTTCCGTTTAGATTGGCTCGAACCTGAGCTGCCATTTGCTCTAGCTTTTCCTTTTCAATTTTCAGATTTTCTTCAAGCTCCTGAATCTGATCGCGACGCGCCTCAATTTCTAGGGCACGGCGACCGAGCTCCTGGCTTTTTAGCGTGAGCGACTGCCGCCACTGTTCCGCTCGCTGCACTTCTTCCTGCAACAGCACGGGGGTCATTCCCACCGTCAGATATTGCTCAACCAGGGCAAGTATCCAGTGGGTCGCGTCTTGAATCTGCTGAATTTGCCGCAGGGGGGAAAGCTCAACCAGCACCAGCGCACCCTCGTTGTAATCTGCCTGCTCGATCCAGAGGCGATTTTCCGCGTCGTCAAGCAATGCCCAAGCGTGTTCAGCTTTTTGTTGAGCCAGGAGGCGAAGCTGCATCCTGCCCTCTGTATCTTTTTGTGTCACCTGAGCCAAGTGCATCATTCCTGCAAGGGTGAACCCGTTCTGGAAAGAGTATATCTTTTTATCATTATGGATTAGATGATCCTCTGCCGTAGGGCAGATTAGGATTTGATGAATTGCTAGAGCTGATTCAGCCGATCGCGCAAAATCTGCGCCTGAGTCTCCGCTTCTGCCAGCGCGTTTCTTGCACCCTGCACCACATCTGCCGGAGCTTTATCAACAAATTTGGGATTGCTCAATCGTTGAGACAGAGACGCAATCTCAGCTTCGGCTTTGTTCAAGTCTTTTTGCAGCTTCGATCGCAGTGCCTCGACATCGACCACGCCCGCTAGCGGAATCGAAACCTGCACTGTTCCCACCACCCCTACGATCGTTTGACCCTCGGTTTGACCTGCTGCGGGTAATGTCAGGGGAGTAGCTTCGGCTTCCACATCCACGATCGCGTCTACTACATCTTCAAACTGACCAAATACCTCTTTAGTAAAGGCTTGTAGGTTATCTCCGAGTGCCTGTCGGTTCTCAGCAAACAAGAGATTCTGATAGGCAAACCATGCGCTACGACCTAAACCAATCAGCGTGAACAGAGTAGGCAGCAGCGGCAGGCTATTAATCTCACTTACAACGGCATAAAGCACCTTTGCTGCAACAAAGAGGGCGAAGAGTACCCCGATATTCACCGCAGCCCGCGTGTATTTTTGGCGAGGCGTGCGTTCTGGTTTTGCCTTCGACGGTTTTGCAATCGGAGCCAGAGCTGAGGTTTTTGTGGAAATAATCGGCGCAGGTTCAGGCTTCAGGATATTAAGCTGCTCGACCTTTGCCAAATCTTGAATGTAGGGCTGGGCAGCGGTGAGAATTTCTCGTTCGCGATCGTTCTCTGTCTGGAAGACGGTTGTGACTTTGACTCCGGGCTTGATGTCTGCCTCAGCGCGCAGATTTCGCACCGTGCGAATGGTTTCGATGATCAGGTCAAACTGCTGCTCCAGGTCGGGATTGATCAGCGATTCGTCCAGCGTTGGGTATACCTGAAGCGCAAGGTACTGGTCATCGCCCGATTGAGTCAGCGTATGCCAGACTTCCTCGGTAATGTGGGGCATAAACGGATGCAGCAATCGCAGTGTCCCTTCGAGAACGTGGGCAAGAACCTGCTGCGCTACTTTTCGGGAAGCGGAATCCTGATCTTGCAGACGCGACTTGACCAACTCGATATACCAGTCGCAGAAGTCGCCCCAGATAAACTCATATAGCCCTTTCGCCGCTTCGCCCAAGCCAAACTGATCGATATCGTTTGCGGTCTGGCGGATCACTTGATGATAGCGGGACAAGAGCCAGCGATCGCTCAGTTCCAGCTCATCCAAAATTGGGAAGCCAAGCTGATCCGGCGTTTGTCCGTCCAGGTTCATCATCACAAACCGGGAGGCATTCCACAGCTTATTCGTGAAGTTGCGCGAAGCTTCCACCGAGACGGATTCATCAGTCTTGCGGTTGTATTCCAGGCGAATGTCCTGTCCGGCTCCAGCAACGGCTTTGACCAAGGTATAGCGCAGCGCGTCTGTGCCGTATTTGCGAACCAGAATCAGCGGATCGATGCCATTGTTCTTCGATTTGGACATCTTTTCGCCGTTTTCGTCCAGCACCAGCCCGTGGATATAGACGTGCTTAAACGGCATCTTCCCGGTGAAGTGTCCCGCCATCATCGTCATCCGGGCAACCCAGAAAAAGATAATGTCGAATCCGGTAACAAGGGTGGAAGTGGGGTAGTAGAACTCCAGATCTTTTGTGTCGTGGGGCCAGCCCATTGTGGAGAAGGGCCATAAACCCGACGAAAACCAGGTATCCAGCACATCTGGGTCGCGCTGAAGCTGCACCTCTTCCCCGAATTGGGCTACTGCCAGCGATCGGGCTTCTGCTTCGTTCACTGCGACTACAAACGGTGTATTGTCTGCGATTTCGCCATTAGTTTCACTGACTGCATACCAAGCCGGAATCTGATGTCCCCACCAGAGCTGGCGCGAGATACACCAGTCCTTCAGATTCACCAGCCAGTCGCGATACACCTTTGTCCAGCGTTCCGGCACGAAAATCGGCTCGTCTTGGTTATTCAGGAAGTCCAGCGCCTGATCGGCTAAAGGACGAATTTTGACAAACCACTGGGTTGAGAGCAGCGGCTCGATCGGCACTTTACCGCGATCGCTGTAGGGAACGGTGTGTTTGTAGTCTTCGATTTTGACCAGGAAACCTTCTTCCTCTAGCCGTTTGACCACATTCTTGCGCGCCACAAACCGATCCTGTCCCTGGAAGTCTCCGGCGTTTTCGTTCAGCGTACCGTCTTTATTAAGAATGTTGATAAACTCTAGATTGTGCCGCATTCCCATCTCAAAGTCGTTTGGGTCATGGGCAGGCGTGACTTTGACGCAGCCCGTGCCAAAGCTGGAATCGACGTATTCATCGGCAATGATGGGAATTTCCCGATTCATAATCGGCAGGCGAATCGTTTTGCCCACCCAATGCTTGTAGCGATCGTCTTCGGGGTTCACTGCCACGGCTGTATCCCCCAGCATCGTTTCTGGGCGGGTGGTAGCGACTTCCAGGTAGCCTGACCCATCGCTGAGCGGATAGCGGAAATGCCAGAGGTTGCCCTGCACTTCTTTATTTTCTACTTCCAGGTCAGACACCGCCGACTGGGTGGCAGGACACCAGTTCACCAGATACTTGCCCCGGTAAATCAATCCTTCGCTGTACAGCCGCTTGAATGCCTCTACGACTGCCTCAGACAGCCCCTCGTCCATTGTGAACCGTTCGCGAGTCCAGTCTACCGACACGCCCAGACTTCTAAGCTGACCGACGATCGTGCCGCCTGACTCTGCTTTCCATTCCCAGGCGCGCTCCAGAAATGCCTCGCGTCCCACATCAAAGCGGGTTTTGCCCTGCGATCGCAGCTCTTTGTCTAGAATCGCACTTACGGCAATACTGGCGTGATCCGTTCCCGGTAGCCACAGCGTATTGAAACCCCGCATGCGGTGATACCGCACCAGCACATCCATCAGGGTATTGTCGAAGGCGTGCCCCATGTGCAAGCTGCCCGTCACATTTGGCGGCGGAATCACGATACAGTAAGGCGTACCGCCGCGATCGGGGTCTGCTTTAAAGACCTGATTCTCTTCCCAGGATTTCTGCCACTTGGCTTCAGTGGCAAACGGGTCATACTGGCTAGCGAGGGTGGAAATCGTTGCAGTCATTGGAAATTCTGAGGAATCACGGCGTTTCACTTTCTAAATTCTGCCATGTGAGCTTGCGGATGCGTCATTTTTAGGAGGCGATGTAGCACCTTAAATGCGTTTCAAACGCGTTTCAAACCTTCTAAACACCCATCCTCGATCGCCAAAACGCCACACCCAGCCCACTTCCCAACAGTCCCCCAAGCGCGATACTAACTGGCGCGATCAAGAGAAAACTTAGATCTGCTTGAGTGTGTTTGGGATAACCGCCCAGCCCAATGGCTATAAAGAAACACACGATCGCGCAGGCAAGGGAGCTGCTAATCATCCAGGGCATTACGCGACGGGAATGCACCAATAACGCAGTCAGCAACGCCGCACCGCTATAAAACAAACCAATGGCTAGCCCGATCGCTGCACCAAACCTGATCAAGCCATCAATCTGACTGAAACCGATGACCGAACCCCCAATCAAGCTCAGGATCATTCCAAGAAAAATCCAGCTTACTACACCGATTCCTGCCCAAAACAGTTTTGCTCGCATTTTTAATGATCAGGTTAATGATCGGGGCAATCGGTTGAGATATTTTTCGACTGCTCCACGTTTCTGCTTCGATCGGCGGCATGCCCAAAAAGTTCCTCAGTGCTAGCGCAATTCCGGGGAGCAATCTGAAGAGCCGGAGCCGTTTTAGGGCTGCGCTGTTTCGAGCCAGTCAAAAATGCGATCGAGCTGTTCTAGCGTTACCAAGCCATATTGCCAGAGGATCATCGGCAGAGGTCCAGGATCTTGCTCACGATAGCGCATTGCGATCGCGATTGAAGCCGCAGACAGGGCCAAATCCTCCTGTAGAAATCGAATAAATCGGGAGTATTTCGTTGGATTCATTCGTAAAACTCACCTCCTGGAAATGGGCTAAGCAACATCTTGAAGTTCAACTTGAAGTTCAGCGTTGGAAATTAAGCGAAAAGCGAAGCGACGACTGTGTTGTGGAGAGAGCAATAGTTACCTGCAATAGCTACCTGCAACAATTACCCAAAACAACTGCCTGTCCGCAGTTACCCAAGGTCATGATCTATTTAGCTGGTGGGTCTTTCAGTCTTCGCTCAATGCAATCGTTTGAAGTCGCTTAATCGTATAAGTAAGATAACGATGGCGTGTGACAAACAAATTAAGCTGAAGTGAACTTTCGACTGCCCTTTATTAAAGCCTTTAACTCTGTTTAGCCCTGTGATGGAATTCACAGCGATCAAATTCCCAGCGTTATAAGCAGTGAATTAACTCAGCCCCACAGAGTTTCTGTTGCTTTCCGTATCCTTATCAAAGTTTGTCTATGTCCGTATCGAGTATCCGTTCTAAACATAGATACCAAGCATAGAAGAAATACAGAAAGTCGGACTACATCTACGGAAAGAATACATTAATTTTTTCTGAAATTCCTTTGGACGGCTATAAATTTGTTTTGTGAAATTATGCAGCAAATGTAAAGTTTTCTTTGCTGCCCGTTCTGTGGTTGGCTCTGCTAAGTACAAAATCTTGAGTGCAGAATTTCAGCCGCAGCGAGTTACAGGTTGTTTGAGGAGTGGGAAAAGTTGTCCATTGCCCCTCCCTCCTCCTGAAGCAGGAGATTTGACAACGTGATGAAACTCAAAGCAGGTCGCAGGATGTCACTGACAAGATGTAGCTTGAATGACATGGTTTGAGACACGAGATTTGCCATGATGGGGGCGATCGCCCCATTCCCAAACTGACCCGAGCCTGGAGTTTGACCTGAAGCAAAAATGTCTACTGCTGCCCCCCAACCCCAACTTAAACGCGAACTCGGAGTTTTAGGGGCGACCCTTATGGGGCTAGGATCGATCGTCGGCACAGGGGTTTTTGTCAGCATTGGCATTGGGGCGAACTTAGCCGGGCCTGCGGTGATTTTGGCAGTTTTAATTGGGGCGATCGTCGCAATTTGCAATGGGTTGAGCAGTGCCCAGCTTGCAGCCAGTCATCCAGTCAGCGGTGGAACCTATGAATATGGCTATCGTTATCTCACACCCTGGCTCGGCTTCACAGCAGGTTGGATGTTTTTGGTGGCAAAGGCAGCTTCGGCGGCAACGGCGGCGCTGGGGTTTGCAGGATATTTGCTGAACCTGCTCGGACGTGACCTCGGCGGTAATGCTGTGCCGCTCGTGACGATCGCCCTGATTGCCGTCGTAACGCTCACCGCGATCGTGCTGAAGGGCATTAAGCGATCAAATGCAGCGAATACGGTAATTGTGGCAGTAACGCTGCTGGCACTCGGCTTTTTTGTACTTGCTTGTTTGCCGTTTGCGGTGCAGAACGGCTCACAGAACCTGGTGCCTTTTTTCACGACATCGCCTACGGGCGTGCTGGAAGCGAGTGCCCTCATGTTTGTGGCATACACCGGATACGGCAGAATTGCCACGATGGGCGAAGAAGCTCGAAACCCGCGCCAGACGATTCCGAAAGCAATGCTTGTGTGTCTCGGACTCACTCTGCTGCTCTATAGCACGATCGCCACCGTTGGAATTGGGGCAGTGGGCGTCGGTGGGCTAAGCGGCACAGCTCCCTTGGAAGCGGCAATCCGTCAGGTCGCGGGAGCCGGCGGTTCGCTGGTGTTAGCGATCGGCGCAATGACGGCAATGCTGGGCGTGCTGCTCAATCTGATTTTGGGGCTATCGCGGGTGCTGCTGGCAATGGGACGGCGATCGGATATGCCACATTGCTTTGCTCAGCTCAACCGAACACAGGCAACTCCAACCTGGGCAGTTTTTGGGGTAAGTGGGGCGATCGGGCTATTGGTGCTGGTGGGCAACGTGAAAACCACCTGGTCGTTTAGTGCGTTCAGCGTTCTCATTTATTACGCCATTACCAACGGGGCAGCTCTACGGCTTCCGGTTGCAGAAAGGCTCTATCCTGCTTGGGTGTCGATCGTGGGCTTATTGTCCTGTCTGCTGCTGGCGTTTTGGGTGGAGCCGATCGTTTGGCAAGCTGGGTTGGGGTTAATTGTTGCAGGACTGATTTGGCACGGGCTAAGGCGGGCAATTCGGTAATAATGCAATTTGCCATAATGCAATTCGGCGATAATGCTGTCAGTGCTGCCCTAACAGTGCTGCTTCAAAAATCCGGCAATCAGAAAAACCAAGCATGACGATCGTAATTTGTCCGGGATATCATCCGCCTGAGCTGACGATCGGCTTCCTGAAAGGGTTAGGACGAACGAGCATCGGACGCAGTTCTGGTGAAGTGTGTTCTCCTCAAGAGCTGATTTACCCTGCCGATCGCTACCCGCCCTATTCCGGTCTGCATATGTTCGCTTTTTTGCAGCAGCAGCTTCGCATCCGACAGTCCGAAAAAATACATCAAAATGTCAATTCACTGGTGTTTATCGGGTTTAGTGCGGGGGTCGTTGCGGCGATCGGGGCTGCGCAGCAGTGGCAGGCAGCAGGGGGAACGGTCAAAGCTGTGATTGCGATCGATGGCTGGGGGGTGCCGCTCTGGGGCAATTTCCCGATTCATCGGCTGAGCCATGATGCCTTTACTCACTGGAGTTCGGCATTACTGGGCAGCGGTGGCGATAGCTTTTATGCCGATCCGGCTGTACGTCACCTGGATTTGTGGCGGGCACCACAGCAGATCTGTGGATATCATGTTAAAACTTTGTGCAGAACTGTCGTGAGTTCCCCCCAATTACCCGATCGCTATCAGCGCACTACGGCTGCTGAACTGTTGAATCACTGGCTGCACCAGTATGGCGAGGGCAAAATTACGTAAATTTTCAAGGATTCGGGTTTAAAAATATTTACTTTAGCAGATTCGCACCTATACTATTGGTGTTTCAACCATCACGTGTATCGCCGGAAACCAGCATGAAAAACCGACGCGACGCTCACGGCAAAAACAGCAGGGACAAACGGAATCTTTACTATGAGATGGAATTTTTAGGTCAGGTCCCTCCTCCACCCCCGCCACGACGCAGGTTGCCGGGCAGAAGGCTGCTATCGCCTGTATTAGGAATTGCTTTGATGGGAGCAAGCGTTGGGTTTGCGATCGTCGTTGCCACGCAAGATCTTCGATTAGGCAGTAGCCGCAGTTTTGCCGCAGCCCAGGCAGAGCCGTTTCGATGGGCAGTCAATCGGGCAGTGAGCGCATCTGAACTCACGCAGCAGGCAAATTCCGTCGAAGAATGGAAGATAGTTGCCAAGTGGTGGCAAGAAGCGATTGACCTGATGCGTCAGGTTCCGATGTCTTATGCTCGATATGACGTTGCTCAATCGCGGATTCCGCAGTACGAGCGCAATTTGCAGTATGCTCAGCGCAAAGCCGAAGAATCAACTCAAACCGCTCCAGGGGAGGGTCTGTGGTCAGCGGGATCGCGCCGAGCCGAAGTGATTGGCATTCAGGGTAAACCTTCCTCGACCGATCGCTATGACTCGATGTGCAAAGAAGTGCTGCGCTACGGCAAAAGTGCGGTTGAGCTGCGAAATGGGGTAGTCATCCGCTATGAAGACTTCGATCGCAACTTGAGAGTAACCGCGCAGCCCGACCATTCATTCAAAAAAGCCGCTTCCTTCTGGGGATTGGGTTCTACCAAGGAAGAAGTTTTTGCTGTGCAGGGAACCCCCTCGCGTGTGACTCAATACGAATACTCCAAAAAAGAACTGCTCTACTACAGCAATAGCACCATCGAGCTAACTGATAATCGCGTTACCGGCTATCGCAACTTCAGTAATAACCTGTACGTGCAGACCCTTCCCGTTGGACAGACTTCTAACCAGCCCTACTGGACGATGAACTCGATGCGGGAGGACCTGTTCCGCATTCAGGGCACACCCACCCATGTGGAGCTAGACGACCCTAGCTGTACCGAAACGCTGAGCTATGGCAACAGCAAAATCGAGCTAAAAAATGGATTTATCACCGGATACGATAACGTGGACAACAATTTGAAAGTCCGGGTCGAATAGCCCAAAAACGCTGATCATCAAACCAGGGTTCTTCACTAAAACCGCCTCTTGAGGGACGCGAATTCGACAACAGCCTCCTACAATATCGAGATTATTCGTCTTAGGTGGCATTCATGGCGAACGCTCTCTTTAATCGAGTGCAGGTGGCAGTTCGGATGCGCATCGCCCTTCGGGATCGTGAGTTGGGCGATCGAAAGCTCTATGCCGAGATCGAGCAGGTTTTGCCCCAGCTTAGAAATCGGGAAGGGGTGCAGGATGTCACCCTGGTTGCGGTGAAAGTTGCCCCCGAAATGCCGATCGGAATGATGCCGCGCAATATTAGTGGCTTTTTGCCGGCGGTGCTGGAAGCCGAAGTGCGATTGCCCTATCTTATGCAGGTACTCGATTTTTTGCGCGATCGACTGTTTGAAAATCGAATGCTGGAAATCACGCTGAAATCCTCAGACGGCAGAGACTTCAGCAGCCAAGCCAGCAATCCTGAGGAGCTAGATTTCCTCATGCAGGAAGCGGAGTCTTTCTTCCTGCCTTCCAGCGAAAAATAATTGCTCAGGGCATCCAGTGAGAACATGATGCTATCGGCAACGCAGTGAATCAAAAACCTCGATCGCCCGATCTTCTGCCCGTTCGCCTAAAGCAGAGACGATCGCAATATAGGTATGCGCTTTGAAGTTGGCTTCCCCCTGATAGCGCACAGCCGGAATCGAGGGTGCACCTGCTGCTACGGTTAAATGTCCAGTCTGAATCGTGACGGGAACACTTGTGCCGCAGAGAAGCCGATTTTCCGTTCGGGCACTGTGAATTTGAAACGTGTCCACATCCTGATAGGAAAAAGAAAATCCTGAGAGAAAAACGCTGCTATCCCCAGTGATATCCTCTTCAGAACTGGGATCAGTTGCGCCTTCAGTAATCGGAATTCTTGCCAGAAAGAGTTCAGTTTGGGGTGGCGCATTAGTTCCGGCGGGCAGGGCAGGCAGAGCAACGGGAGATAAGCTATTCATCACTGCCAGTTTGCCGCCGCCCAGATTTGTGCCGAAAACGCCCCTCGAACCGCCCGCAATTTGATAATCAGCAATGCTTTGAGCCGTTGCCTGTGCCCGACGCGGATCAAACGCATTGTTCAGAGCTTTAACGCCCAGCCCTGCTAAACCGACTGCAACCAGAAGAACAGCTCCCGCCGTAATGGCGATGCCTTCCCAAACGCTGACTGTATATTGAGGAGATTGGGGAGAAGAAGTCATAGGCATTCACGAGTCAGGAACATTCAGGATTCCCCGCTTCAGGATTCCCTGCTTCAGGATTCCCTGCTTCAGGATTCACGGCGGCAAACAAAGCGGAATAGTCTGCGTCGGCTAACCCTTCGGTGCAGGCAATCTCTATGATGTGCTGAATGCCTGCTAAACTATCCACCTGCAAGCCGAGATTGCGGGCTTCCTGCAAAAACAGATTGGCATCTTTGAGCAAATGTCTGGTGGGAAAGTTGGGGTTGGCAAAATCGCGATCGATCATGCGCTGAAGTTTCTTGTCAAAGGTAGGCGCATATAGCGCGCTCTGGCGTAACACCTGCATAAAGGTGTCGATCGGTACATTCTGCCGCTGCACGAAACCCAGACTGAGCGAAAAAGCAGTCGTTAACGCGGCAATAAGCTGATTCAGTGCCAGCTTTAGCGCAGCCGCCGAGCCAACTTCCCCGACGTAGCGCGGCATGCCCAACTGACGCAAAATCGGCGACCACTGCTCAAACTGTTCCGGCGTACTGCCGACCATCACCTGAAGCGTCCCGGCTTTTGCTTCTGGAATACTGCCCAGCACCGGAGCCTCCAGATAAAATCCACCCGATCGCCGTATCTCATCGTGCAAATCGCGGCTTTCCTGCGGTGCAATCGTTCCCATCTGGATCACGGTGCGATCGGCAAGCAAAGAGCGGCATTCTTCGACCAGCAAAACTTCGTGAATTGCCGGGGCATCGGTCAGCATCAGCAAGATTAATTCAGACGATCGCAGCAGTTCGGCTGCCGAGGAGGCAAGTTCCGCTCCTGCATCTTTGAGCGGCTGCAATTTGCTGGCTGTGCGGTTCCATGCGGTGACAAATTCTCCGGCAGTCCGCAGTCGCTCCACCATTGGCAAACCCATCAGTCCGGTTCCCACCAAGCCAATTTTCATGCGTTGTGCCCTCCTGCGTTCCCTTGTCGATTTTAGAAGCAGAATGACTGGATCGGACCAGAAGAGATTCAGCTGGAATTCAGAAGATCTGTATTATCATGTAGTTTCGTGTAATACAGCTTCCGTAATTCATCCTCATTGGCTTGTTGTCTCTACTGCTGGTTTTCAAGATCGATCGCGCCTCGCTTCCTTACCGACTCATTTTTTCAGCCCCCTTCAATCCCCGGAGGTTCCTATGAACGATCGTCGCTTGCCTCCCGCTCGTCGAGAATATATTTACTCCTACCCCGACGAACCAACACGCTTCTCTGAATGTCCGCAATGCTCAAAACAAACGCTTTATCAGCGCAACGCCGACAAGTTTGTTTGCCTTTCATGCAGCTTTCAGCGCGACCTGTCTAAGCCGAAAGAAAAAAGCTTCCTGCCGACTCTGCTGATGCTGTTAACGCTGATCGTGCTGGTGCTGTTTATTCTTGCCGCTTAGTGTGATTGGTTCAAAAGGGTTCAAAAGTTAATCGATTTGCTAGGGGCGGTTCACCGATCGCCCTTTCCGCTGCGTCTACGCGATCGTCTCTGAAGGATGTTTCAAAAGTCTTGTCTTTGACTCAAATTGCTCGCTTCGCCCATTCTGGTCGGGTGTATTGATCGGTCGAAATGAGCTTCATTTCACCCTTTTGTAAAAGAACTCTGTTTACCGATGCGATTTGCTCAATTTACGAAAGCAATGCCCCAAGAACAATCTGCTGAAATGCCTGTGGGACAAGTTCTGCGCCGCAGTGTAGCCCTTGTACTGCGATCGGCTCCGCGAGAAATTATCAACTTATTGCTATTGAATTTGGTGTTGGGGGCAGGCCCATCGATCGCCCTTTATTTTGGCAAAGTCGTAATCGATGAAGTCACCGGTTTGCTAGCCGCAAATGTGACCGGAAATTCGCTCCCAATTCTGCTGAACAATCAGCTTTTACTGACGGCGATCGTGGTTACGATTGTGTTTAACATTGCTGTTGATTCGCTTCAGCCCATTCAGACCAATATCATTACGGCATTGCGCGATCGGGTAAAGGGTTATGCTCAGGGTCAGATGATCGAGAAGGTGGCCAACTTCAATGACATTGCGCTGTTTGAGAATCCAGAGCGGCTAAATCTGATCACGCTGACCAAGGAAAAGAGCCTGTCTAAGCTTCAGGAAATTACATTTAAGCTGCTCGAACTGCTGATTGGGATGCTGCGCTTTTTACCTTCAGTGCTGCTGTCTGCGTCGATCGCTTGGTGGGTTCCGATCGTGCTGGTCATTGGGTTCGCGCCCTCGTTTTACGTGGATATGAAGCATCACAATAAAAGCTGGCGCGTCGAGGAAACTCAGGCAGCTCTATCTCGCCAGATGGAAATTTACGCCAAAGTTTTAACTGAAGACACCTATGCCAAAGAACTGCGGCTATTTTCCTTACAGTCCATTTTGCTTCAGCGATGGCGCGATTTGTTTGAACAAATTTTTGGGGCAATGCAGCGAGTGCGACGGGCTGGCGCAACCCAGACCCTCATTTGGTCATTAGTCAGCGGCATTGGCGCAGCGGTTCCCTACGTGTTTATCATCCTCGGCGTGCTGGAGCGTCGCTATACCTTTGGGGATTTGGCACTGTTTACCGGACTGATTCTCGAACTGCGGAGGAGCGTGTCTTTTATTGTCTTTGCGTTCATAGGACTGTACGATGCATCTCTGGGCACTCGTCCCTTTTTTGCACTGCTTGATTTACAGCCTGAAACCATTAGCGGTACTGCACCCGTCCCGTCATGCGATCGACTGCTTTGCCAAGAGACCAGCTCCCCATCGCCGCGCTTCTCTTCGGGTGAAATCAAGGGTAGCGGAATTCAGGTCAAAAATCTCAGTTTTGCTTATCCTGGCAGCGAAAAACCGACGCTACAGGACATCAACCTGACGATCGGCCGTGGAGAAATGATCGCGCTGGTGGGCGAAAATGGAGCCGGAAAAACCACCCTGGCAAAGCTGCTCTGTCGCCTTTATGACCCTACCGCAGGCGCAATTCTCTGGAACGATCGCGATTATCGTGACCTGGATCTGAACGAGCTGCGATCGAAAATTGCCGTGGTAATGCAGGACTACGCTCGCTTTCCGGCAACACTGCGGGAAAATGTCGGCTGGGGCAATTTGTCCAGACTGGAGTCCGATCGCGCCATTCAAACTGTGCTGGAGGAAGCCGGAGTCGCCCAGCTCACCCACAAACTGGCTCACGGACTCGACACGCCCCTGGGCAAACAGCTTGAAAAGGGTGTGGATCTCTCCGGCGGACAGTGGCAGCGCGTTTCGATCGCCCGCTCCCTGCTGCGATCCCAGGCGGAACTGCTGGTGTTTGATGAACCCACGGCTGCCCTCGATCCCAAAAACGAGCATGAAATTTATCAAATCTTTCGCACGATCGCCCAGGGCAGAATGAGCATTGTCGTTAGCCATCGCCTTGCCCTTGCCAAACTTGCCGATCGGATTATCGTGCTGGAGCATGGCAAAATTCTTGAAACCGGAACTCACGCCGAACTGATGGCAAACGGCGATCGATACTACGAGATGTTTACGCGGCAGGCAAGTAGCTATCTCGAAACTTAAAGGCAAGTCGAAATCGCTGAACCCTCATAATCTCCTGCTGAAGCGATTCGAAAAGACGATCCCTGCTGCTACCGAATCGCTTCAGCCCCAACCTCCAGCAATTTAGACGAGGCAGCAGATGGCATCAGCAGCGATTAGCTAACGGTCTCATCCCCATTTTCTATGAAGCAATTTAATAAAGAACAAAAAAAAGAGCGAACAATTGTCCGCCCTCAAGGATTGTAAAAGATATAGAAACAGTCACGTTTAAAGATGCCCTGTGTAAACCGAATTACTTCTCAGCGTTTGCCAGCTTTCGGTTGAGCAAACCCGGAATTACGGTTAAAGAAGGCGTTTGTGGACGCTGCTTAAACCAATTTAAACCGATTATCGTGTAGGTTTGAGCATTGTGATTTTCAAAAGTATCACCCACGGAAAAAGAACGATCGCTGCTCAGTGTGCCCACAATCCGCTGATGAAGGTCAACTAACAAATACTGCATAATCCACCTCTTGAGTCAGAAATAACGCAAATTAATGAAGTCAAAACGAAGCCAAACAGAAACGAATCAAACTTCAAGCAAAAACCAGAACTCGCACAAGACCAAAGTTTAGTCCGATCGCTTTTATAAGCAATCGAAAGTAAGCTGCCTTAAGGATCTAACCTGAGAAAACCCTCAAGCGATCGCCTATTATCAGCACTTTAATCAATGAATAAATCGAAAAACTAGAAAGAAACTAAAGCACTTTCACCGAGATGCTACCAGGACTTAGAGCTAGAAAAAACAGCATGATTAGAGTTAACTTTTAACCCAATTCAGCCTTTTCTTCAATTAACAGCACAATGCAATCAAAGCTCAATCAGTCTTTGCTACGTCTCCCAATTACCAAAGATTTAGCTGCATTAGTGCTATCGCAAAATCTCGATCGCTCCGTCATTTGCGCTAAAAGTTTATCGATCAATTAGCGAACAAACGGCAGTATTAACTAATGAGGAAAATGGCATTAGAACTAACGTATTTCTGATAGAAACTTCAAGCGTTTGAGTGTGTTGCTCAACTTCCCCTTCTTATAGCACGTCTTTTTTAGAAATGGTAGATCTTGGAGATGATTAATTCGAATTAATATTCCTTTACAGATCTTTTCAATTCTGTCGCAATAGTGATAAAAATACTGTCGGTAAAAGCAGTTTGCTTCAGATTCAGTTTTTCGGTTCCTTTCTCTACTGTAGCGACTCAGTTTCGGCTTTGCAGTTGTAAAGCTCAATTTGTACAGAAAGTACAGCAATCTTTAGCAGAGAAGGGAAGCATCTCATGATACCTCCCCCCTTCATCAAGATATTTCAACTTAGGTTAGCAACCTATCGCTGATCCCATTCTCCGGCTGCGTCTGATACTGCCTGATCGATCGACTTTTCGCCCAGCATCGCTGCCTGCAAATTGTCGTAAATAATCTTTTGCAAAACCTTAATCTCTTTTTGATTTGGAAGCAGCACTTCTGCATCCTGCATCTGTTTCGCGCTGATGGCTCGCGCCTGATCGATCGCCGGAGCAGAGCTAGGAACCTGCGTGAAATAGCTATCTTTCAGAGCTGCCACCGTCGAGGGCAACACGTTCGCGGCTTTGGCAAACGCAAGCTGATTCTGGTCGTTCGCTACAAACAGGGCAAACTTGAGCGCAGCATCCGGCTGATCCGTTTTGCGCGGAATTACCAGATTCATGACCGCAACGCTTTTTTTGCCTGTAGCTCCAGTAATTTGCGGCGCAGCTGCAGACACTTCAGCCACAGCAGGCGCATTGGTAGCGATCGTCTTCAAAAACTGCGGGCCTGTTGACAAAAGAGCCGTTTGCCCAGACTGATATAGCTCAATCCCGCGTCGGTGTCCCTGCGTTAGTGCCTCTTTGGGCAGCAAATCTTGCTTGTACAAATCCGTCCAATATTGAAACACTGCCTTGCCTTCAGGCGTATTAAACGCCGCTTTCCCCTGATCGTCTACGAGTTGTGCCCCCATCTGCACAAACGACTGCAACACCTCTCCCGAATCCTCAGGCACAAAGGTGGCAAAGAAAGCGTACTTCCCGGTTTTCTCCTTAATCTGCTTCGCGGCTTCAGCCAGTTCTACATAAGTTGCAGGTGGCTTGTTGATCCCTGCTTGCTTCATGATCTGCTGGTTATAAATTGCGATGCTGGTAGACAAATACCAGGGAATACCAAAGCTCTTGCCGTTTAGGGTGTTCGCCTGCCAGATCTTGGGCAAATACTGCTGTTTATCAGTGTCGGTCAGGCGATCGTCCAGCTCTAACCAGGCATTGCGTCCAGCAAGCTGCGCTGCAAAATCTGGGTTCAGATTCACCACATCGGGAGCCGTATTCGCCGAAACCGCCGTCAAAATCTTGCTCTGCATATCCGCCCACGGCACATCCACCCAGCGCACCTTCGTGCCCGGATTGCTCTGCTCAAACTGGGCAATGAGCTGATTGAAATAGTCGGTAAACTGCGGTTGAAGCTGCATCGTCCAAAACTCAACTTCTGCCGTCCCTGAACCTGCTTGGGGCGATCGAGAAGGACTGGGGCTACAGCTACTCACCACCCAGCTCAGTGCCAATCCCAGCAGCGCGAAAATTCCGACGGTTTTCCAGGTTTTTCTATTCATACTTCCTGCCTCCAGCCGCAGTTTCCTCTGCGTTTTCCTCAGACTACTTTAGCGGACGGTGGAGCGTGGATGGGATCTCAGTACTTGAGGGAAGCCAGAACTTCGTTGTAGGGAACCACTCCAGCTACCGCATGACTCACCTGACGCGCAATCCGAGGATTCTGTTTCATTAACCAGATCAACAGATAATTCATAAAGGAGAATTTTCTAAATGCTTTAATGCGTAACCCTGCCCGCAAATCCGCTTCAAAGTGAGATTCATACAGGTATTGCCAGTTGTCTGCGATCGCCTCGGGAGTTCGACTCATATTAACGGCTTGGGCAACGTGGAAACCGCTTAGGATTGCATTAGCAATGCCTTCTCCCGTCAACGGATCCGTCAAATTTGCCGCATCGCCAATCTTCAGAATTTTCCCGTCAGTCACTCTATTTCCTTTTTTAGCAGTTGCTAGAGGAAATACCTTGGGGGATTGCTGTTCCACCACTTTGCTGAGGATTTGCTGTGCAATCTTATTGCTTCCAACGAATTGCTTAAAAAGTTGAATCACATTGATTTTTAGCTCCTGGTATTCGTCTAGCCAAACGCCCACGCCCACATTTAATTTAATCAAGTCATGCTGTGTCGAAACGGGAAAGATCCAGCCATAGCCATTTACTCCCAGGCTTCGATCGAAATGAATTTGAGCTTCCATCAGCGCAGTTTCAGGTAAATCTTGCCGCTGCACTGTCCAGTAGGCTCGAATCGCGATCGCATTCACCTCTCCGGCAGAAACTCCGCGAGCATCAATAATGGTGTCAAACGCATCCGTCAATCCGTGATGATGCCAATTGTTTTTGTGAACCGTTTGAACCAGAAAACGGCATCCTGCATCGATCGCTTTTTCATACAAAAGTTGATCAAACACAGCTCTTGGAATGCAGTAAGCCTCCAGATTGGTTTGTTCGCTGTGGCTAATTTGATTGGAAACCCCCAGAAAGAAATGATGAATTGGGGCATACTCTGAAGCGAGTTTCTGAATATCGTGCGGATAAATTCCCATCGTGGAGATCGCCTGAATCGATTCGATGCTAATGCCATCGCCGCAGACTTTATCTCTGGGAAAACCCTGCTTGTCCATTAAGGTGACATCATGCCCACTTTTTGCCAGGTGATA